>JAKSQL010000012.1 GCA_024404125.1 Clostridia bacterium | reverse complement strand
GTCTTATATCGAAAGATGTATCCTTTAAGGATATAGGGCTTGTAATAATAGATGAGGAGCAACGTTTCGGCGTAGCACAGAAAGAGCGGCTTAAAGAGTTGTATCCTTTTGTGGATATCCTCACTTTAAGTGCAACGCCGATACCGAGAACTCTTAATATGGCAATGTCGGGACTCAGGGATATGTCCTCAATAGATGAAGCGCCGCTTGACCGCTACCCCGTACAGACCTACGTTCTCGAACAAAACGACGGTGTTATATGCGATGCGATAAACAAGGAATTGCGCAGAGGCGGTCAGGTATACTATCTGCATAACCGTGTAGAGAGCATAGAGTCCCGCGCGGCAAAACTCAAAGAAAAAATACCGAACGCGCGATTTGCGGTGGCGCACGGCAAGATGAGTGAAGAAGAACTTACCGACGTTTGGAAAAGGTTGCTCGAACACGAAATAGACGTGCTTGTTTGTACTACCATAATAGAAACGGGTGTAGACGTACCTAACGCCAACACCCTAATAATAGAAAATGCCGACCGTATGGGGCTTTCGCAACTTCACCAACTCCGCGGCAGAGTGGGCCGTTCGCCAAGGCGGGCATTTGCCTATTTCTGTTTTTCGCGCGGAAAAGAACTTTCGGAAATAGCGGCAAAGCGGCTTGAAGCAATAAGAGAGTTTACCGAGTTCGGCTCGGGCTTTAAAATTGCCTTAAGGGATCTTGAAATAAGAGGCGCCGGCAGTATTTTAGGTGGCGAACAGCACGGCAATATGGAGGCGGTAGGGTACGATATGTACCTTAAACTGTTAAGCGATGCCGTAAACGAAGAAAACGGTGTTACGGTACAAAGCAGTATAAAAGAGGAGTGCAGTGTTGACCTTTCGGTATCGGCGCACATTCCCGAAAAGTATATAGAGTCACTTCCTGCGCGGCTCGGCATATACAAGCGTATTGCCGATATCAATACCGATGAAGACGTAAGCGATATAATCGACGAACTCTGCGACCGCTTCGGTGAGCCGCCTCAATCGGTGATGGGACTTATTGATATATCGCTTCTTCGCGCAAAAGCCGCGAAATACGGAATAAAAGAAATTACGGGCAGTGACTTTTCGGTTATTCTCCATTCTGACGCCATAAACGAAGAACTTCAAAAATTACTTTTTGATGCTTTCGGGGATAAGTTTTCAATGTCGCTTAAAAGCAAAACACTTTACATTATCAGGTTGTTGCCGAAGCAAAAACATTCGGAAATAGTATCCTTTCTTGCGCGCGTTCTTTAAAAAAGTATGGACTTTTACCTTTTATTGTTATATAATCTATATAAATAATTCATTATTGGAGGCAATTATGAAAACATTTAAAAAGGTTGCGGCAATCGTACTTGCAATATTTATGTTGCTTTCGGTATGCGGTTGCCATAAAAAAGACGAGATAGCAGTTAAAATCGGAGATGTTGAATTTACCTCGGCATATTATCAGTGCGCGTTAATTCACGCCGATATGCACGCCCGTGCCAAAGTAGATGCGGCAAAGGCAAGCGAAACTACCGATACCGCTACCGCAACAGATTATTATGCCGAAAAAATCGACAAGAAATCTTATACCGATTGGGTTAAAGATACCGCTATTAAAAACCTTCGCGATATAGCAGCATTTAAAACACTCTGTAAAGAGAACAAACTTGTACTTACGGAAGATGCTCAAAACACCGCAAAGCAGTATGCTTCTGCATTCTGGTCTTCTTTCTCGGTACTCTTTGAACCGAACGGTGTAAGCGAAGCCACATTTACAAAGTATATTGAGGATTATGCGTTTATAGGTGACGACAGCGTTTTGCAAACCTTTATTTCTTCTTCGCTCGGATATTCGGGTAATCTTTACACCTCTTATTATGAGAACCGCTACTTTGATTTCGTTTACGGCGCGAGCGGTAAAAAGGAAATCAAAGAGGAAGACCTTAAGTCCGTTATGAACGAAAAGTTTGTTTCGGTTAACCTTATAAGCATTTCGTATGACGGTCTTGAAGATGCCGACAAGCAGGCAAAAGCCGACCTTGTTAACGGTTGGGCAGAGGCACTTACCAAAAAGACAAAGACTTTCTTACAAGTTTACAACGAGTATTTGAAGACTCAGGGGACTGACGGTCAAGAGGTACAGGAAGCAACCGAGGAAGATATTCAACCCTACATTTTAGGTGCGGAAGGTACGGAATATGCGTCCGAACGTTTTGACGAAGTAAAAGCGCTTGCAACAGACGAAGTAAAGGTTATAAATGAGGACGACGATGCAGGTGTATCACTTGTAGTTAAAAAAGATATCAATGCAGACGAAAATATATTCTCAAACGATTCATTTAAAACCACACTTCGCAGAACCATAAAGGGCGAAGAATTTGAAAAAGATATGGAAGCGTATGCAAAGGCCCTGAAAGTAAAAGAAATCAAGAGCGCTACAAAACAGTTTAAAGTAAAAGAAATAGAATATCCGCAGGCGCAGGGTTAAGCAAGTAAAAGAAAAAGAAAAGAGGCGACAGTAAAAACTGTCGCCTCTTAAATTTTATTAAAAGGATTATGCCGTAAGATAATATCTTACAAGTGACTGCAAAAGCAGGTCGCGGTCTACACGCCTTATAAGATTTCGGGCGTTGTTATGCGTGGTAATGTAGGTCGGGTCTTCCGAAAGAATATACCCTACTATCTGATTTATCGGGTTATAGCCCTTTTCTTTGAGCGCATCGTAAACTTCGGTAAGTATGCGCCTTATTTCCTGCTCGGTTTGGTCTCCGAGGGAAAATGTCATAGTCTTATCATTCATAGCAAACACCTCTCATATCTTTATTTTATACTGCTTTTAATTAAATTTCAAGTGCTATTTTCTGAGCGTTGCGCCGATTTTTTCCAAATTTGAAATAATTTTTTGGGTAGCGGCATCTATTTGTTCATCTGTAAGGGTTGCTTCGTTTGAACGGAGCCATACGCTGTAAGCAACACTCTTTTTGCCCTCGGGTATCTGTGAGCCGACATATATATCAAAGAGTTCCGCTTTTTCAAGCAGTCTGCCTGCGCCGCTTGTTATCGCCTTTTCTATATCGCCTACCGGCAAATCAATATCGCAAAGCATAGCAAAGTCACGCTCAACCGCGGGGAATTTCGGAAGCGGTTTATAAGTGACTTTTCTTTTGTTTACGGCATAAAGTTCGCTGAGGTCTATTTCGGCAACGTATACGCGGTTTTCGATATCGTAAGACGCGGCAACTGCAGGATGCACCTCGCCGAATACCGCTACCGGCTTATTGTTTGCAAGGCAACTTGCCTGTCTTCCCGGATGGAGATACGGCTCGCTTGAGCGAACATACTGTGTATGCGAACCGAAAAGTTTCATTATTTGCTCTATTATGCCCTTTAAGGTGAAGAAATCTTCCTGCTTGCCGTAAATGCCTATGGACATTGTTGCAAGTTCGTCGGGTTGCTCGGTTACGGGAAGTGAGTGAGGGATAAAGCGCTTGCTTATCTCATAAAATCTGCCGTTTTCTATCTTGCGGTTAATGTTGGTTGAAAGTACGGTGAGCATACTTGTTGTAAGTTGAGTGCGAAGTGTTGAATATTCGTCACCCAAAGGATTTATAATCTTTATGGCATTACGGCGGGCATCGTTTTTATCGAGAAGCAAAGTATCAATCGCGCCCGAGGATATGAACGAATAGGTCATAATCTCATACATACCCATACCGCAAAGCAGAGTTTTAAGTTTATCTGCCTTGTTGCGCTCGTCAAGTTTAGTGCCTCGTCTTACGTCACCGCGCATAGGTGTTCCTACTATGTGGTCATAACCGTAAATGCGCATAACCTCTTCGGCTATATCGGCTCTGCCCTCAACGTCATCGCGGATAGAGGGCACGTTCACTTTAAGAACACCGTCTTTTTCGGTGGTTTTAAGTTCTAACGAGTTAAGTATCTCCACCATTTTCTCGGTTGGAATATCAACGCCCAAAAGGTCGGTAACAGACTGCGCGGTTACGGTAAGTATGCGCTCTTTTGGCAAGCCGTTATTGCAGTCTATCTTACCGTCAATTATATCGCCCGCGTCAAGTTCGTATATTAAGGAAAGCGCGCGGTTTGTTGCATACTCGGTGTTCATAATATCAACACCGCGTTCAAATCTGCCGCTTGCTTCGGTTCTGATACCCAGTGACCTTGCGGTATGACGGATATTATCTCTTTTAAACTTTGCGGATTCAAGGAACAAATCTTTGGTATCATCCTCAATTTCGCTCTCTTTACCACCCATAATGCCTGCAAGGCAGGAGGGCTTTTCGCCGTCCGCAATAACAAGCATATCGGTAGTAAGTTCGTAATCCTTACCGTCAAGTGTGGTGATTTTTTCACCGGCGTTCGCATTTCTTACCACTATTTTTTTACCCGAAAGTTCGTTATAGTTAAATGCATGCATAGGTTGACCTGTTTCAAGCATTACGAAATTGGTTATATCAACTATGTTGTTTATAGGTCTCATACCCGATGCGCTTATCGCCTTTTGCATCCAGTCGGGACTCGGTTTAATCCGCAGATTTTTAACTACCGTACCGATATATCTCGGGCAAAGTTCGTAATTTTTAACCTCAACGTCAATATAATCCTTAACATTTCCGCCCACAGTTTTATAATTTGTTTCGGGTGCTTTAAACTTGGTGCCCAAAACTACCGATATTTCTTTGGCAACGCCTAAAAAGCAGTTGCAGTCGGGACGGTTGGCGGTAATCTTAAAGTCGATAATATAATCGTCAAGCCCTAAAATCTCACGCATATCCGTACCGGTTTCAAGTTCGCCCTTTAAAATTAAAATGCCGTGAACACTTGCCCCCTCATAGTCTGCCTCAGTAAGACCTAACTCTTCGCCTGAGCAGAGCATACCGAAAGAATCAACACCGCGGAGTTTTCCCGCTACGATATGTGCGCCGTTAGGCAAATAACTGTTATCGAGCGCAGTGGGTACAAAATCGCCCTCTTTGATATTTTGCGCGCCCGTAACTATTTGTACAAGTTCTTCCTTGCCTACGTCTATCTGACAAATCTGCAAATGGTCGCTGTTTTCGTGGGGAGTTATCTTTTTTATTTGACCTACGACACAGTTAACAAGGTTATCACCCTGCTTTTCTATGCTTTCAACCTCGAATCCCGCCATTACCATTTTTTCGCACATTTCCTCAACGGGAACGTTTATTTCAACGTAGTTTTTAAGGTGATTAAGTGATATTTTCATAACTCTCTCCCCCTTTTAGAACTGCTCGAGAAAACGCTTATCGTTCTCGAACAAAAGTCTTATATCGCTTATCTTATATCTTGTAGTGGTAATGCGGTCAAGCCCTATACCGAATGCGAATCCCTGATAAACCTCGGGGTCTATTCCGCAACTTCTGAGTACATTCGGATGTACCATACCCGCACCTAAAATTTCTATCCAACCGGTGCCTTTACAAACTCTGCAGCCCTTACCGCCGCATTCCGAACAGGTAACGTCTACCTCAACAGACGGCTCTGTAAACGGGAAGAATGACGGACGGAATTTAACTGCGGTATCTTTTCCGTATATCTCGCGTGCAAACTGTTCAAGCACACCTTTAAGATCGCACATTGTAATGCCTTTATCTACTACAAGTCCCTCTATCTGATGGAATACCGGAGAGTGAGTGGCATCAACCTCGTCCGCCCTGAATACTCTGCCGGGGCAAACTATTCTTATAGGCGGTTTATTGTTCTGCATAACCCTTGCCTGCGCAGCAGAGGTTTGGGTGCGAAGCAGAATATCCTTTGAAAGATAAAAAGTATCCTGCATATCTCTTGCGGGGTGGTCTGCGGGAACATTTAAACACTCAAAGCAGTAATAGTCGGTTTCAACCTCGGGACCGTCAAGCACGTCAAACCCCATAGACTGAAATATATCAAGCATATCGTTAAGCACTGTATTAAGCGGATGTATTTTTCCCGCCGACTGTGTTTTTGCAGGCAGAGTGATATCAAGCGTTTCGGCTTTAAGTTTAAGTTCGGTCGCCTTGTTTTTCATCTCGGTTGCCTTACTTGTTATCAGTTCCTCTATATGCTGTTTTGCCTCGTTTACAAGTTGCCCCATAACAGGACGTTCCTCGGGAGAAAGCGAGCCCATCTGTTTAAGGAGTGCCGTAAGTTCACCCTTTTTGCCTAAATACTTTACACGAAGTTCGTCAATTTCGTGCTCGTCTTTAGCGGCAATAATCGCATTTTTTGCCGCCTCTTTAAGTGATAGCAATTTCTCTTTCATAATTACCTCCAAAATGAAAAAACTTCGCCCCTTACAAAAGGGACGAAGTAAAATTTTAACTCCGCGGTACCACCCGTAATTTTCGCCTTAAAGCAAACACTCCAAAAGCCGTTAACGGTGCTTAACCGTTACCGCTTACTCAAAACTTTTCGGCGGTACTGCTCGGAAGTGAACTTCACGTGCTTTAAATTCTTAAGTTTGCTTTCAGCCGCGGCAAACCCTCTCTTAAAGCATAAAACACGCTACTTTTCTTCGTCATGGCATTTTACGAAAACTATTATACCATTTTAAAATAATTTTTCAAGCATTTTTTACAGCAATTCTATTCCGTTTCCTTTGCAGTACTTTATCTCGCTTTCAGGCCAAACGGAAGAATGCACTTCGCCTATGTGTTTCTTTTGCAAAAGAAGCATACAAAGGCGCGACTGTCCTATGCCGCCGCCTATTGTAAGCGGCAGTTCGCCGTTTACAAGTGCTTTATGGAACGGCAGATTTAATCGGTCAAGTTTATCCTCGCTTTTAAGTTGCTCTAAAAGACTTTCTTTATCTACCCTTATTCCCATAGAAGACAGTTCAAACGCAGCTTTAGTTACCTTGTTGTAAACAATGATATCACCGTTTAGTTTCCAATCGTCATAATCAGGCGCTCTGCCGTCATGCTTTTCGCCAGACTTTAATTTCCCGCCTATCTGCATTAAAAAGAGTGCGCCGTACTCTTTCGCCGCTTCGTTTTCCCGTTCTTTCGGTGTAAGGGAAGGATACTTTTTTTCAAGTTCATAGGTTGTAATAAACTTTATTTTTCTCGGAAGATAGTTTTTAAGGTCGGGATATTTGCGCTCAACACTGTCCGCCGTATTTAAAACCGCCGCATAAATTCTTGATACGGTGTCCTTTAAATACTCCTCGGTTCTATCCTCTTCTGCTATTACCTTTTCCCAGTCCCATTGGTCAACGTAAAGCGAATGTATTGCATCGCACTTTTCGTCACGCCTAATGGCATTCATATCGGTATAAAGGCCCGTATGCATCTTAAATCCGTATTTTTTAAGTGCCATACGTTTCCATTTTGCAAGTGAGTGAACTACCTCCACCTCTTCGCCTGTTTCAAGTATATCGAAACTTACGGGACGCTCAACACCGTTTAAATCGTCATTAAGACCGCTGTTCTTTTTAACAAAAAGCGGAGCAGACGCGCGGGTAAGGTTCAACGCATCGCAAAGGTTTTCTTCAAACTTATGACGAAGCGACCGTATGGCTTTTTGTGTTTCAAGAACATCTAACTTACTTTGGTATTTTTCCATATAAACTCCTTAACTTATAGAGCCGACCGTTCTGGGATACAGTATAACATCGCGAATATTCTGTACACCCGTAACATACATTATTATTCTTTCAAGTCCGAGCCCGAAGCCGCTATGCGGTACAGAGCCGAACTTTCTGAGTGATATATAATCGTTATAATCCTCGATGCTCATATTTCTTACTTTCATGGCATCAAGCAATTTATCAAGGTCTGCTTCTCTTTCGCTGCAACCTATTATTTCGCCTACACCCGGTACCAAAAGGTCGGTTGCGGCAACGGTTTTACCGTCCGGATTTTGTTTCATATAAAACGATTTTATCTCTTTCGGATAATCGGTAAGGAATACGGGACGTTTGCATATAACCTCCGAAATGTATCTTTCGTGCTCGGTCATAAGGTCAAGTCCCCACTCTACCGGATAATCAAACTTTTCACCGCTTTGTTTAAGTTTTTCTATTGCTTCTGTATAGGTCATTACCGCAAAATCGTTACTTACAACGTTTTTAAGTTTTTCGATTAGTCCCTTTTCAAAATGCGCATCAAAGAATTTAAGTTCATCGGGGCATTTTTCGAGCACCGCGTTTATTATATGCTTTATAAGGTCTTCGGCAATCTCAATAATATCGTCAAGCTCCGCAAAGGCGACCTCCGGCTCAACGTGCCAGAACTCCGCAACGTGACGTGGTGTGTTGCTCTTTTCCGCTCTGAAAGACGGACCGAATGTATAAATCTTACCGAGCGCCATAGCCGCCACTTCGCCCTCTAACTGTCCCGAAACGGACAGAGCGGCTTTTTTGCCGAAGAAATCGGCTTCGTTATATTCTTCCTCGGTTTTATATTCGGGGTTAAAGCCGACCGTGGTTACCCTGAACATCTCGCCCGCGCCCTCGCAGTCGCTTGCGGTGATAAGCGGAGTGTGAACATAGGTAAAGCGCCTTGCCTGAAAAAATTCGTGAATGGATGCAGATACTACCGAGCGCACTCTGAAGACCGCGTTAAAGGTGTTTGTGCGAACGCGAAGCGCCGGCATGGTGCGAAGATACTCTAAAGTATGACGCTTTTTCTGAAGCGGATAATCATTAGGGCATACACCTAAAACCTCTATTTTTTCGGCATTTATTTCAACCGAGTCTTCGGCTACGAGCGATTCTACCGCCACACCCTCAACCTTAAGCGAGGTGCCGAGTTTTAAAAATTCGGAAATGTCCGAAAACTTTGCCTTATCTATTACGATTTGCAAATGCTTTAATGTTGTACCGTCATTAAGTTCGATAAACGCCATATTCTTCGAGTCGCGCGATGTTCTTACCCAACCGCAAACGGTTACGGTTTTGCCGATATACTCCTTGTTTTCGAAAATTTTGTAAACATCAGTATGCTTCATAAAAATCCCTCCAAAAAAAATAAGCGCCATTTATCCTAAAAAAATAGGACGAATAAGCACTTCTACTGTACCCGCGGTACCACCTATTTTGCAGTTTTACTGCCATCTTCGGTTCTTTAAAACCTTATTTCCTTAACGCGAAAACCACGGCGCACCTACTAAACTTTTTGTTTTTCGGATTGCGGCTAAAAAGTGTTCTTCACAAAATTATATGGTGGCGTTTCCACTCTCCGCCGCTCACTTTACACATTGAACTTTGCTACTTTTCTTTCTCGCTGCCTTTAAAATATATATGAATTATATCACCGTTAAATTTTTATGTCAAGTAATTTGACAAAATACCAAATTCAAAGACTATAATGCTGCCATACAGTTAAGTATATCCTGCCTTTTTGCAAGACCTTGCGAAAAGGCGGTGGCGCTTCCTGCGGCTACCGCGTTTTTTATGCAGTCTTTTAAACCGCAATCCAAAACATGCGCGGCTATAAAGCCGGCAAGCATACTATCCCCCGCACCGGTCGTGTTTATAACATTTCCTTTAGGCGCTTTTTGTTTTATATACTCTCCGTCTTTTGTAAGCAGTACGGCGCCGTTCTCCCCCATAGAGCAAAGCACATTTTGTGCACCCTTATTTATAAGTAACTTAAGCGCGTTCTTTATTTCTTCTTCGGTATTAACGCTCACGTTAAGCGAGGTTTCAACCTCTTTTAAGTTTGGCTTTATAAGATACGGATTTGCTTTAAGTAGGTTTAACAGTGCCTCTCCTTCACAATCGGCAAAAACCTTTGCCTTTGTGCTTTTTGCGATTTTTTCGTAAATATCCTTACCGTTTGCTTTAGGGGTACTGCCCGAAAGAACTAAAATATCGTCTTTGCTTAAGTGCGATACTTTACCGAGTATTACGTCAAGGGCGGTGTTTGTTATCGCAGGGCCGTCTGCATTTATATCGGTCTCGCACTTTTCTTTTATTTTTACGTTTATACGGGTTTGACCCTCAAGCATTATACTTTCGTTTTTTATGCCGTTTTCGGTAAGCAGAGAAATAAGTTCCTCGCCCGTAAATCCCGCTACGGTAACAAGCGCTGTGTTTTTAACTTCAAGTTCGTTTAACACCGAGCTTACATTTATTCCCTTTCCGCCGTAGGTTATATAGGTTGAGTCCGCTCGGTTTATCTCTGCGGGCACCACTTCTTTTAAGGTAAGTACGTAATCAAGACTCGGATTTAAAGTAAGAGTATAAATCATTAAAGTGCCTCCGTTGTTTCAAATATCGGTTTTTCTGTTAAATTCAATGCCTACGTGTTTTAAGTCTTCAAAAAACTCGGGATAACTTTTGCTTACGCATAAGGTGTTTTCTATTCTGCCGCCTATGGCGCTTAACAAAATGCTCATTGCCATTGCTATGCGGTGGTCGTTATGCGAAGATATCGGGCTTATAGGACATTTCGGTTCCTTACACTCAACCGTTACCTCGTTTTCAAGAACCGTAATGGTAGCGCCTATCTTTGAAAGTTCCTCTTTTAAAGCGACGGCGCGGTCACTTTCTTTATACTTAAGCCGTTTAGTTCCCGTAAACTTCACCTTTTTAAAAAAGCAGGCAAGCGCAAACATTATCGGTGCCAAATCTATGCAGTTATCAAGGTCAAATTCCCTTTTCCCGTTCTTTAAATCGGCAAACATTTCTATATATGCCTTGTCTGCCTCGGCAGAATTTTTGTTAAGTCCCGTAACCGTAACCTTTCCGCCCAATAAATTAAGCGCCGCAAAGTATGCCGCGGAGGAATAGTCGCCCTCTACGGTAACGGTGTTTTTCACGTAGGTCTGTCCGCCTTTTATAAATACTTTATTTTCGTAAATCTCCGCGTTTATGCCAAACTGCTTTAAAATATTAGCCGTTAAATTTATATACGGCATACTGCCGAGCGAACTTTTAAAGATTATCTCACTGTCGCCCGAAAGAAGCGGCAAAGCGAACATAAGTCCCGATACAAACTGACTCGAAATATTATCCGTAATATAAAATTCATCGGGGGCTAATTTACCGCAAAGTGTAAGTGTTGTTTCGGTCTTATTAAAGAAAATCCCTTGCGACTTGCATATATCAAAATACGTATCAAGCGGGCGGGTCATAAGTGTTTTATTGCCCGTAAAGGTTATTTGCTTTCCCGTAAGCAGTGCTATGGGTATTAAAAACCTTAGGGTGCTTGCGCTTTCCAAGCAGTCGATTACGGCACCGTCAGATGCGTTTTTAAGGTCAAACTTCTCGAAGGTGACTGTATTTCCTTTTAGCACAAACTGCGCACCCATTGTTTTAAGTGCTCTTAAGGTGGCAAGTGCATCTTGAGAAAGACTTATGTTTTTTACCGTCCCTCCCGAAAGAGACGCGCATATAAGCGCCCTATGTGTATACGATTTTGAGGGCGGTGCTGTAACCGTACCTTGCGCTTTGGATTTTAAAAAATCAACCGTCATCTTTTACCCTCAATATAATCTGTTAGGAAGTCAAGTGCTTCTTTGTAACCGTCTGTCCCCTTACCGCAAACCGATTTTATGCAGGCGTTTTTTACATAGTTTATTCTTCTGAATGCCTCGCGCCTTTCGGGGTCGGACAGGTGCACCTCAACCGCAGGCACCTTGACCGCCAAAAGCGCGTCAAGTATCGCAACACTTGTATGCGTATACGCGGCGGGGTTTATAATAATGCCGTCTGCCGTATTATAAGCCGACTGTATTTTCTCTACTATTTCGCCCTCAAAGTTTGATTGGTAAATCTCAACGTCTACACCTTTTGAAAGCGCGTGCTTATTTACGGTATCGCAAAGGTCTTTATAACTGCCGCTTCCGTAAATTTCAGGTTGTCTTATACCCAACATATTAAGATTAGGCCCGTTTATTACAAGTATCTTCATTTTAAAAAATCTTCCTTTATAAGATTTGCAAAGTCTTCGGGTGTGCCGTTTAAACTTACCGTTTTATCGGCAACCGATTTATAAATTCCGTACCGCTCGCAGTAAAGTTTGTTAAGCGCAGATTTATTGCTTGATAGCGGTCGGTCGCTTGTGGGGGTAAGAAATTCAAGCGGTCGGTCTATAAAATAAATCTTTCCGTTTTGCTTAAGACGTAAAACGTTTTCGTTTTTTAACACTGTACCGCCGCCAAGCGCGATTACGTTGCCGTTTACAAGCGATATCTCTTTTACCGTCTTTTCTTCGGCGCTTCTGAAGTATGCTTCGCCCTTTGTATTTATTATATCTTTTATTTGCATATTTTCGTTTTTTGAAACCGCCGTATCGGTATCAATAAATGTTCGGTTTAATTCTTTTGCAAGCAGTTCGCCTACGGTAGATTTACCGCACGACGGCATACCGCAAAGCACTATGTTTTGTTTTAATTTAAGTATTTTCTTATATATGCTTTCGGTAATATCGGCGGTGCTTTTTATAACACCGAAAAGTTTTGCCGAATGTACCGCTTGAGAGATTAACATATAAAGACCGCCTACAGCGTTTATTCCGTTTTCTTTGGCATGAAGTACAAGTTTTGTGTTAAGCGGATTATAAACACAGTCTATTACACCCCAAAGCCGAGAAAACGGTTTTATGTCAAGTGCCGTACAGTCCGTTTCGGGATACATACCGATAGGCGTGGTGTTTATTATTATTTCGGGGTTTTTACTAATGCAAAACTCCTCATAACTTAAGGCGTTTTCCTTTTTTGTGCGCGAAACCTTGTATATTTCTTTTGCGCCGAGTTCTTTTGATACCGCATAGGCGGTTTTAGACGTACCGCCCGTACCTAAAACGGCAACCTCTTTGCCGCAAAAATCAATATTAAAGTGTTTTGCCGTTTCCAAAAGACCGTAATAATCGGTGTTATAACCGTAAAGTTTACCGCCTTTATTAACCACCGTATTTACGGAACCTATTTTTTTTGCACTGCTGTCAACACAGTCAAGATACTGCATAATAGAGGTCTTATAAGGAATTGTTACGTTTATTCCGTTAAACTCTCTTTTTTCAAAGAACGCTTTTAAATTTTCTTTCGGTATCTCTATTAGCCGATAACCGTAATCGCCTATCATAGAATGTATTTCTTTAGAAAAACTGTGCGAAAGTTTTTCGCCGATCAGTCCGTAAAACATTATTTCACCAACCAATCAGTGCCGTAATTTTCACTTAATAAATCTGCAAGCGTTATTGCCGTAACCGCATTTATTACCGATACCGCTTTATGTACGATAAAGGGGTCGTGTCTGCCCGAAAATGCAACCTTTACATTCTCGCCTGTTTTAATGTTCACCGTATTTTGCTCTTTTGATATTGTTGGTGTAGGACGTATCGCAGTTTTAAAGATTATCGGCATACCGTTACTTATACCGCCGTTTATTCCGCCCGAATTGTTTGTGCTTGTAATTATACGGTTATCACAAATACAAAACGCATCGTTTGCCTTGCTTCCGGTTGTTTTTGCAAAATCAAACCCGAGGCCAAACTCTATTCCCTTTACTGCGGGAATAGAAAAAACCGCATGAGAAAGCATGCTCTCGGTACTGTCAAAATACGGCTCGCCTATTCCGCAGGGAAGACCTATAACCGCCGTTTCAACCGCACCGCCTATACTGTCGCCCTCTTTTTTAAGTTCGAGTATTTTTTCCTGCATTTTGCTTTTAACGGTACTGTCAAGCACCGCAAAAGGCATACTGTAAAGTGCGGATATATCCTCTTTTACATTTTCAAATTCTCGGTCGCAAATATCACCGCACCTTAAAATATGAGAGCCGATTTCTATCCCTTTTGCTTTAAGGGCGGGTATCAGTATTGCAGCCGCCGCCACTATGGGCGCCGTAAGACGTCCGCTTAAATGACCGCCGCCGTGAAAATCCTCAAAACCGCCGTACTTTATATGTGCGGTGTAATCTGAATGGGAGGGGCGAAGCGATGTAAGGCAATCGCCGTAATCAGACGGCCTTGCATCTTGATTTTTTATAACTATACAAAGCGGACTGCCGGTAGTAAAGTTATTATATGCGCCGCTTATTATCTTAAAATCGTCATTTTCATTTCTTGCGGTAGAAAACTCTTTTTCACCTTTTCGTAAATTAAGACGGTCTTTTATAAAATCCAAATCAATATTAAGCCCTGCGGGAAGCCCGTCCAAAACGGCACCGATATACTCCCCGTGACTCTCGCCGAAGAGTGTTACCGTTATTCTGTTGCCGAAACTGTTTCTCATATTTCTTCACCGCTTTCTATGATTTTACAAAGTTTTTCAAAAGATATGCTTTCTATCTTAAACCCGCCGATTTGCTCTACCGTTACTACGTCTATTTTATCTCCCGATTTTTTCTTATCGTGCGAAACAGTATCCGAAAGTTGTTTACAGGGTACGGTGTTACCCGTAAAAAAGTCAAGTTTTCTATATACGGCTTTAAGTCTTCGCCTTACCTCTTCAGAAGAAAAATATAGCATACCGAGTGCTATGCATTCACCGTGATAAAGGTCTTTTCGGTTGCTTTCGATAG
>JAKSQL010000119.1 GCA_024404125.1 Clostridia bacterium | reverse complement strand
GCCTCCGGTCGGAATCGAACCAACGACACGGGGATTTTCAGTCCCCTGCTCTACCGACTGAGCTACAGAGGCAAATGGCGACCTGGATGGGGATCGAACCCACGACCTCTAGCGTGACAGGCTAGCGTTCTAACCAGCTGAACTACCAGGCCGGATGGTGGGAACAATAGGGCTCGAACCTATGACCCTCTGCTTGTAAGGCAGATGCTCTCCCAGCTGAGCTATGCTCCCACGTTCTTTGGGTAGAAGGTGTTTAAACCTACTCTGACCCTGGCGCTGGCTCGCTTGTAACTCACCGGCGACAAAACTAATATTAGCATAAGTACTATTAAATGTCAAGCACTTTTTTAGAAATATTATTTTTTCGTTTGGGCTATTAAATTTTTAAGTTGCTCTCTTGTAAATACATAGGTCTTATTACAAAACTGACAGGTTGTTTTTGCTTCGGGTAAATCCTTTGCTATTTCTTCAAGTTCACTTCTTCCGAGACTTATAAGCGCCCTTTTAAATCTTTCCCTTGAACAATTACATTTATATGCGCAAGAACCGCTTTCAAGAACTTCGGTTTCAAATCCGTTTAGCGCAGTTCTTACTATCTGCTCTATATCCATACCGCTTTTAAGCATATCAGTAACGGGTTTCATTCGCTTTATATTCTCTTCAAGGTGGCTTATTATTTCTTCGTCGCCGTCAGCAGCGGGTAAAAGTTGTATTATATATCCGCCCGCGCAGTTTACCGTAAGGTCGGGATATACAAGCACACCCAAAGAGCATACCGTAGGTATTTGCTCGCTTATCGCGTAATAAGCGGTTATATCCTCGGCTATCTCTCCTGACGTTATCGGCACAAAGCCGTTATACGGCTCTTTAAGACCTAAATCTTTTATAACGTAGAGGTTGCCGTTTTTACCTACGGCAGTACCTACATCAAGTTTGCCGTTTGTTTTAAGCGGTATTTCCACAACGGGATTTAAGGGGTATCCTCTTACGTTGCCTTCGTAATCGGCTGCCGCAACGAGCGAACCTATCGGCCCGTCACCCTCTATTTTTACGGTGATACTGTCCTCTTTGTTCTTAAGCATATTGCCCATCATTGAAGTGGCAGTAAGCAATCTGCCTAAAGCGGCGGTGGTTACCGCGGAGGTTTTATGTAAACTTTCTGCTTTGCTTACTATATCTGTGCTGTCAAGCCCCGTTGCCATTATAAGACCGTCAGACGTGATGCACCTTATCAGTTTCCCCATATTTATATCTTCCTCGTTACATATATTACCCGCTCGCTTTTCGCGGTTGCGGGATTTTCGGTCATATCGTCAAGTACGTTAAGTATTTCGAGTCCCGCTTTTTTAAGTGCCGAACCTATTTCGGCTTTGGTATAAGCCCGCTCGGTTATATACTCGCTTTCTTTTATATAGGTATCTCCCGACTTCACAAAAAAATCAAGCGCAATATCGGTTAAATTACCCTTGGTTTCGTTCTGCCAAACACAGTAGATGTCCTTTTGCTCAAAGACAAAAGTATTGTCTTTGAGCACGTTTTTATGCTTATACTGAGTATTGAGGTCAAATATGAAAAGACAGTCCTTTTCAAGAAAAAGCGATACCTTTGCCATCACTTTGCAAAAATCTTCATAATCGGTTATATGGTTTAAACTGTCAAGACAGCAAATTGCGCCGTCCACCGTACCGTAAAGGTCAAGGTCTTTAGCATCCTGACACAAAAAGAGAATATCGGTTTTATTTTTTCTTGCCTTTTCGCTCGCTATATAAAGCATATCTTCGCTTATATCAACGCCTATTACCGATATGCCTTTCTTTGCAAAACGCACCGAAAACTCACCCGTTCCGCAGGCAAGGTCCAAAAGCAGTTTCGGCTTTTTTCCATACGCAGAAAAAAGCGAACAAAGATACTCTGTTCGCTTTTTGTAATCTGCATTTGTCATCAGTGCATCGTATTTTGATGCAAAATTTTGATACATTACTTTTTACCCATACGCTCAAGCGCGGTCTTGCAACCCGTATCCATAGTTCTGTTAACTCTTGATACTGTTGCGGTGCTTGCGCCCGTTGCCTTTACAATTTCACTGTATACGGCACCTTCGTTTAACATCTTTGCAACACCGAAACGCTGTGCTATCGACTTTACCTCTTTAGGTGTGCAAATGTCATTAAACAAATTCTTTATTTCATCTTTGGTTTCAAGGGTTGCCATTGCTTCAAAAAGCAGTTCTGAAAAATCGGTGTGTTCCATAAAAACCTCCGTTTAAATTTATTACTTTAACATTTTAACACATAAAAGCGTTAAAGTCAAATATTAAGCGGCTGTGCCGAAAAATTCTTCATACCATACAAGGAAAGTATAAACCGTCCATATCTTACGGCTTACGTCACGCTTGCCGCTTTTATGGGTATCAAGCAGTTTAATGAGTTTTTCGGTATCGAAATATTTCTCCGCTGCTTCACTTGAAAACGCCGTTTTTACCTTTTCGTAATACTGTTCCTCTTTAAGCCATACCCTTATCGGTACGGGGAAACCGAGTTTATCCTTATTGGCGGTAAGGTTCGGTAATGTTTTCTCCGCCGCTTTTCTTAAGGCAAGTTTGGTAGTTACGGTATTTACGCGGCAGTTAAGCGGTATTGTTTGTGCAAGAGATAAAACCTTTTTATCAAGGAACGGAACCCTGAGTTCAAGCGAATTTGCCATGCTCGTTTTATCCGCTTTAAGCAAAATATCGCCCATAAGCCACATATTTATGTCAAGGTACTGCATTTTAGTAACGGTATCCTTATCCTTAACCTCACTGTAAAACTTATCGCAAAGCACTTTCGGTGCTACGGCTGATTTTGAAATATTGCTCTTTAAAATACCGTTTCGCTCTTTGAGTGAAAAAATATTCGCGTTGCCTATAAAACGCTCCTCTATGGTTTTACCGCGTCTTACAAGATAGTTTATACCGTGTTTTTGCGGCAGATGTTCGCAAACTTTAGAGATTACACGCCTTAAAGCAAAGGGGAGTTTATCGTAAGCGGTAAGGGTAATCGGCTCTTGATAGATACGGTAACCGCCGAAAAGTTCGTCCGCCCCCTCGCCCGACATTACAACCTTTACGTGCTCGCTTGCAAGTTTGCTTACAAAGTACAGTGCTATCGCCGCAGGGTCGGCAAGCGGCTCGTCCATATGATACTGTATTTTCGGGAAAGCTTCCCAGTATTCTTCGGGTGTTATAACCTTCGATATGTTTTCGACCTTTATCGTTTCGGCAAAATTCTTTGCATAATGAATTTCGTTATAACGGTCACCGTCAGGGCTTTCAAAACCTACCGTAAAGGTTTTATCGACCTGCGCCGCCTCTGCGATATAACTTGAATCTATACCGCTTGAAAGGAATGAGCCGACCTCTACATCGGCAATTTTATGCGCTCTTACGGACTCTCTTACCGTTTCGTCTGCCTTATCGGCAAAATAATCAAGCACACCTATGCTCTCATTAAATTCGGGACGGAAATATCTCGTCTTTGAAAAGATGCCGGCTTTATAGGTAAAATAATGAGCAGGCGGCAGTTTGTATACGTTCTTAAAGAAGGTCTCTTCTGTGGGAGAATATTGGAAAGAAAGATAGTGTGCGAGCGCGTCCTCGTTTAATTCTTTTGTAAAATCGGGGTGGTCAAGAAACGACT
>JAKSQL010000118.1 GCA_024404125.1 Clostridia bacterium | reverse complement strand
AACTGGAAAAAGTGAAAGTCAGATTAAACGGTGTACTTGACGAACGCGAAAAGCAAATAATATATATGCGATACGGATTAAACGGCAATAAAGAACTAACACAACGTGAAATTGCAAAAAAGCTTGATATTTCGCGCAGTTACGTATCGCGTATCGAAAAATCGGCTTTGCAAAAATTAAGAAAACAGTTTTAAAACATATAAAAAGCGCAAGGTACAACATAATATCGCCTAAAACACCCTCAATTATAGAACGTAATCCCCTTGCGCCTGTTTTTCTTTCTACCGTAAGTTCTGCTACCCTTTTAAGTGCATCTTCGGTAAATACAAGTTCAATGCCGTCCATCTTAAAAAGTTCTTGATACTGCTTAATTACCGAGTTTTTCGGCTCGGTCATAACACTTACAAGCATATCGTTATCAAGCGATTTTAAGGTGGTAATAACGGGCAGTCTGCCTACAAGTTCGGGTATCATTCCGAACTTCACAAGGTCTTGGTGGGTAGCGGTTTCACAAAGCGCCTGCGCTTCGCGGCTTTTAGGCGACTTAACGTCCGCCCCGAAACCCAAACTGCTTCCACCCATACGTTTTTCGATTACCTTTTCTATACCGTCAAAAGCGCCTGCGCATATAAACAGTATATTGGTAGTATCTATCTGAATAAATTCTTGTTGGGGATGTTTTCTTCCGCCCTGCGGAGGTACGTTTGAAACGGTACCCTCAAGAATTTTCAAAAGTGCCTGCTGAACGCCCTCACCGCTGACATCGCGCGTAATAGATGCATTTTCGGATTTTCTTCCGATTTTATCAATTTCGTCAACGTAAATAATACCGTGCTCGGCTTTCTCTACATCGTAATCCGCCGCCTGAATAAGACGTAAAAGAATATTTTCAACGTCTTCACCAACATATCCTGCCTCGGTAAGAGTGGTAGCATCGGTAATGGCGATAGGTACATTCAGAGTTCTTGCAAGTGTTTGTGCTAAAAGTGTTTTGCCTACACCTGTAGGTCCCAACATAAGCACGTTACTTTTTGCAAGTTCAACCTCGCCGTCACATTTCTTATAAATGCGCTTATAGTGGTTATAAACCGCAACGGCAAGTGTTTTCTTTGCTTCTTCCTGCCCTATAACGTACTCATCAAGACTCGCCTTAATTTCTTTAGGTGTGGGTAAATGTTCAGGCACACCTTCGGTATTATCGGGTTTTTTATTTGAAAAGGTTTCATCGTCAAACAAAAGAGAATTGCAAAAACTTATACAGTTATCGCAAATATAAACGTCCGGTCCCTCAATAAGACGGGTGACCTCTTCCTGCGTTTTACCGCAAAAAGAACAACGTATCTCTTGCTTGGTATCTTTTGACATAAAGGTACTCCTTACCTCTTTGTAATTACCTTATCAATAAGGCCGTAATCTGCCGCCTCTTGCGCAGTCATAAAGTTATCGCGTTCGGTATCCTGCTCGATAACGTTAAGCGGTTTGCCGGTTTCATCAGCTAAAATCTGATTTATGGTACTGCGAATATGCTTAATATGGTTTGCGTGAATTAAAATATCGGTCGCCTGACCTTCTGCCGAGCCAAGCGGTTGATGTATCATAATTTCACTGTTGGGTAAAGCATAGCGCTTACCCTTTGTACCTGCGGCGAGCAAAAATGCGCCCATACTTGCCGCCATACCCATACAAATGGTGCTTACGTCACACTTAATATATTGCATTGTATCGTATATCGCCATACCTGCGGAAACCGAGCCGCCGGGACTGTTGATATAGAAACTTATATCTTTATCGGGGTCTTGACCTTCAAGATAAAGCATTTGCGCTATAACAACGCTTGCGGAAGCATTATCCACTTGGTCATTAAGCATAATAATACGGTCGTTAAGCAAACGGGAAAAGATATCGTAAGAACGTTCTCCGCGACTTGTTTGCTCAATTACGTAAGGTACTAAACTCATATCCATAACTTACTCCTCCTATACGAAATAATATTAACAAATATGATGCGTTATAATCAATTATTTATCCGCTTTTTTTGTTGCCGGCTTTTTAGCAGGTGCTTTTTTTGCGGTTGAAGTAGTTTTCTTTGCCGCGGTTGACTTTGTTGCGGTTGTAGTTTTCTTTGCAGCAGGTTTTTTCTCGGCAGCCGGTTTCTTCTCCTCGGTCTTCTTTTCGACCTCAGTTATTACCGCATTTGCTTTAACAAAATCTATTGCTTTGCCAACCGCTATATCTTTTTCAAGTTCGCTTGCGGGAACGGCTGCTTTAACTTTATCAAGTTCTACTTTGTAACTTTCAGCCATCTTCTTGTACTGTTCTTCAATGTCTTTTTCGTCTGCTTTGATATTTTCAAGCTCAACGATTTTTTCAAGAGCCAAACGGTACTTAACCTGCATTTCGGCTTGCGGACGGAAAGACTTTTTAAAGTCATCCATTGTACTGCCGGTATATTTAAGGTAGGTGTTCATATCCATACCCTGCGCTTGCATACGGTATGCAAAGTCCTGAACGCACTGTTCAAGACGGCTTTCGTACATTGCTTCGGGGATTTCGCCCGAAATACCGTCAACTATCTGCTGAACAAGGTCATTTTCAACCGCTTCTTCCGCAGCTTTCTGCTTGCGCTCCGATGCCTTTTTCTTTATGTCTGCCTTAAGGTCTTTTAAAGTATCAAACTCGCTTACGTCTTTTGCAAACTCATCATCAACCGTGGGAAGTTCGCGAACTTTGATTTCGTGAAGTTTTACTTTAAATACCGCGTCTTTACCTGCAAGTTCCTCTGCGCCGTATTCTTTCGGGAAAGTTACGTTAACGTCAAACTCGTCCCCTGCTTTCTTGCCTACTATCTGGTCTTCAAATCCGGGTATAAACTGACCGGAGCCAAGTTCAAGTGAATGGCCTTCGGACTTACCGCCCTCAAATGCCTTACCGTCAACAAAACCTTCAAAATCAATAACGGTGGTATCACCTAACTTTGCGGCTCTATCCTCAACGGCTATCATACGCGCATTGCGGTTAGCAAGAGCATCAAGTTCGGCATTAACCTCACTTGCCTCAACCTTAACGGCAAGTTTCTCTGCCTTTAAGCCCTTGTATTTTTTAAGTGTGATTTCGGGATAAGTTGTAAGACTTACCTTAAAATCAACACCGTCTTCTTTAGAAATTGAAACGAGTTCAAAGTCCATCTTATCGTCAATAACGTTAAGCCCCGACTCCTTAATTGCTTCTTCTACAACGTCACCGTAAAGAAGATTTAAAGCATCTTCAAAAAATACTTCGGTACCGTAATAGGTTTCTACCATATGAAGCGGTGCTTTGCCTTTTCTGAAGCCCGGAACATTTATCTTTTTGCCGTTCTTGCGATATGCTTCTTTAATTGCTTCTCTGAACTTTTCACCGTCAATGGTGATTTCAAGTTGATATCTGTTGGTATCAAGTTTCTTTGTTTCTTTTAAACTCATATTTTTTACCTCCGCATAAATTACTTATCATTATATCACAGGATAGAAATAATTTCCACTATTATTTTATTTTTTTATATTTAATATATAATAGGGCGTAAAATCTATACAGTCACACGAAACAAGGTGCAGTTTTATACCGTCATATTCCGATACACAGTTTGTAAATCCGTAGCCGTGAATGTGACCGTAATAAACGTCTTTTATGCCGTGTTTCTTCAGAATTGCAAAGATTTCTTCGCA
>JAKSQL010000117.1 GCA_024404125.1 Clostridia bacterium | reverse complement strand
CGGTGTCGCTGCTTTCAAACCCTACACTTTACGATTTGCCCGTAGCGGTTTGCGGAAGCGCCCAAAAGCGGCACGGCATAGTTCTTGCCAAAAACGAAATAGCCAAAAAATTCGGCGTTAAAACGGCGGAGGCAATATGGGAAGCAAAGTCGAAATGTCCCGACCTTGTAACAATTGCGCCCGATTATAAAAAGTATCAAGAGTATTCTCGTCTTGCAAAAGCGATTTATGAGCGGCATACAGACCTTATTGAGCCGTTCGGTATAGACGAATGTTGGCCTGATGTTACTGGCAGTACCCGTCGTTTCGGTAACGTTGAGCAGATAGCAAACCGTATAAGAAAAGATATAAAGCGCGAACTCGGTATTACGGTATCGGCAGGGGTAAGTTTTAATAAGATTTTCGCAAAACTCGGCTCGGATATGAAAAAGCCGGACGCCGTAACCGTTATAAGCAAAGATAACTTCAAACAAAAGGTATGGTGTCTGCCGGTAGGTGACCTTTTGTTTGCGGGTAAAAGTACGGTAAAACGGCTTAACGATTCGGGCATATTTTCGGTAGGCGATTTGGCAAACGTGGGGGACAGTATGCTTACCCGTCTTCTTGGTAAAAACGGCACACAACTTAAAAAGTATGCCTTAGGGCTTGACGATTCTCAGGTTGTAACCCCCGACGAAAATTATATTCCGAAAAGTATCGGCCGTTCAGTCACTCCCGACCACGATATAACAGCAAGGCAGGAAGTATGGGAAATACTGCTTGAACTTTCTGAGGAAATCTCACTCGAACTTAAAAGAAAAGGACTTTACGCGTCAAGCGTGCAGATACACACGAGAGATACTGCCTTAAAGGTAAAAGAAACTGCAAGAGCACTTACTTTTCCGATAAATACCGCGCTTAATATAGCAAAGTTCGGTATGGAGATATTTGATGAAAACTATAAGTGGAATTTGCCGTTAAGGTCGGTAGGAATCAGAGCGGTAAACGTTAAAAAGGATAACATTGCCGTTCAGCAGGATATGTTCGGCATATCGGGTATGGACGAAAAAGAAGAAAAAATAGAAAATTCCGTATTTTCACTACGTGAGCGTTTCGGCGCCGAGAGTGTTAAAAGAGGTACGGTTTATAAAAGCAAAAAGGAGTAAATCTTTATGAAGTATATGGTCTTACTGTGTGACGGTATGGCGGATAACAAAACCGAGTTTTTGGATAATAAAACGCCTATGATGTGTGCAAACAAACCGGTTATGGATATGCTTGCAAAAAGCGCCGAGGTGGGTATGTGCCGTACTGTTGCCGAGGGTTTAAAGCCGGGCAGTGACGTTGCCAATTTATCGGTTATGGGGTATGACCCTAAAAAATGCTATACGGGACGTTCACCGCTTGAAGCGGCGTCAATAGGCATTGACCTTAAAGATACTGACGTTACTTTAAGATGCAACATAGTTACTCTCTCAAGTGAGGAAAATTACGAAGATAAAACTATGGTAGATTACTGCGCGGGCGATATCTCCACCGCAGAGGCAAGAGAAATTATAAAAACCGTTCAGGAAGCGCTCGGTAACGATATATACAAGTTTTATTCGGGGGTTAGTTACAGACACTGTCTTGTAGTGCAAAACGGCACTACCGACCTTGGTGATATGACACCTCCGCACGATATTTCCGGCAAAAAAGTAGGCGGGTATTTAAGTACGTCAGAAAACGCAAAACCGCTTATTGACCTTATGAAAAAGAGTTATGATATCCTAAAAGACCACCCCGTAAATTTAAAGCGCAGAGAAAACGGTCAAAACGAAGCAAACTCAATTTGGCTTTGGGGCGAGGGTACAAAACCGAGTATTGAAAACTTTGAGCAAAAATGGGGCAAACGCGGTTGCGTTATAAGTGCGGTTGATTTGCTCAAAGGCATAGGCAAGTGCGCGGGTATGTTCACACCTGAAGTAGACGGTGCCACGGGGTATATTGATACTAATTTTGAGGGCAAGGCACTCGAGGGCATAAAGGCATTCAAGCAGGGATATGATATGGTTTATTTTCACTTTGAAGCGCCTGACGAATGCGGTCACAGAGGTGAAGCGCAGAATAAGGTTAAGTCCATAGAATATATTGACGAGCGGGTGCTTTCATTAGTACTTAATTATCTTGAAAACTGCGGCGAGGATTACAGAATTTTAATAATGCCCGACCATCCCACACCGCTTGATATTAAAACTCACTGTTCGGATCCCGTACCGTATCTGCTTTATGACAGCGCAAACAAACAAAACGGGGTAGATACCTTTAATGAAGACACCGCCAATGCTACCGGCATATTCGTTGATTTCGGTCCCGATATGATGAAAAAACTTTTAAAATAATTTGTTTTTGTGAGGATTAGCGTGAATTCGCTAATCCTTTTTTATTTTACTTGTCTTTCGGTCAATAATATAGTATAATTACTGTGTATATAGATTTGAGGTGGATTATTTGCTTAGAATGTTAACGGCGGGTGTAAGTTTTCAAAATTTGCTTGCCTACTTTTTATCAAGTGTGGTAATAGTATTTTTGGTTCTTCCCGTGCATGAATTTGCCCATGGATACGTGGCGTATAAGTTGGGCGACCCTACGCCTCGTTATCAGGGCAGACTTACTTTGAATCCGCTTGCGCATATTGATATAATCGGCTCGCTTTGTATATTGCTTTTGGGTTTCGGTTGGGCAAAACCCGTACAGATAAATGCAAGATATTTTAGAAACCCTAAAAAAGATATGGCAATTACCGCCCTTGCGGGACCTGTATCTAACCTTTTAGTCGCTTTTATTGCCACACTCATTTTATACCTTTATGTTTTTGCCGTAGGTCAAAACATATCGGTATTTATACTTTACTTTCTTTTGTTTTTAATCGAGATAAATATTCATCTTGCGGTCTTTAATCTTATCCCAATTCCTCCGCTTGACGGCTCAAGACTGCTTTCCGCCTTTTTGCCGGACAGGCAGTATTACAAACTTATGCAGTATGAAAGGTTTATCTTTTACGGTGTTTTGGCGCTTATCTGGATAGGCGCACTTGACAGACCTATTTCGTTTTTATCAAACGGCATTATAACGGCATATAAAGGTATATTTAATTTGATTTTTCCCGATTATGTCGGCGCTTTAGTTCAATACATTTTGTGAGGTAAACAAATAAAATGCAGGAAACGGTTTTATCGTACAAGCTTGAAAGTTTTGAGGGGCCTTTGGACCTACTACTTCAACTGATAGCGCGAAACAAACTGAATATTTACGATATCAAGCTATCACTTCTTATTGACCAATATCTTGAACAGATAGAGATTTTTAAGTCGGAAGAACTTGAAATTTCAAGCGAGTTTCTTGAAATGGCGGCACGGCTTATCTATATGAAAACGGTAAGTCTTTTGCCACGTCACGATGAGATTACACGTCTTAAAGAAGAACTTACGGGCGAATTGCTTGAATATCAGGTTTGCAGGGAAATGGCGCAAAAACTCTCTCTTATGACGGGCGGTTTTGATAATTTCGTTGCAAAGCCCCAAGAGGTCGAGGTTGATAAAACCTACGTGCTCACCCACGATAGCGATATTTTGCTTAACGCATATCTTTCGGCGGTCGGCAGGGGGCAAAGAAGACTTCCGCCGAGTGTGGCGCCATTTACAAAAATAGTCGCAAAAAAAATAGTGGCGGTTTCCTCAAAAATAGTTTTCGTAATGCGAAAGCTTGTAAAAG
>JAKSQL010000116.1 GCA_024404125.1 Clostridia bacterium | reverse complement strand
ACCTCATTGGAGGCGATACCGATACTGTCAACACTGTTCTTAACTATTGCTTTGGCATTTGACTGCGCAACAAGATAAAGTTTGCCGATATTCTGAGATAAGCGCTCAATTTCGTCCTGCTTGCTCGTATATTCTTTTACTTTATCTTGGAGTGCTTCATTAGTTTTATTTAGGTCTTCAATATCAGAACTTAAATTGGAAACAGTTTTATTAAGTTCACTGATCTTTCCGTTTAGTTCTTCTTCTTTTTTCATAAAGGACTTATGCGAATCCTCTATGTAAGACATAACATCCTCACAGTTAAATCCCAAAAAAGATTTTCTGAAACCAACACTCATTTTATTCATCCCTTTACCTTTTATCAATTTATTATATCAAAATTGTTAACCCTTTACAAGTACAAATTGTAGGGTAGAAATGTAAATAAATAACTATATATATTTTAAAATATCTTATTTGTTATTGACAAGTAGCATTAAACGTATTATAATGTATAAGGCGAAAATTTGGATCAAATTAAGGAGCAAAGTAAAAATGACCACTAACAAATCAGTATTAAAATGGCTTGAAGAGATGAAAAATCTTTTAAATCCGGACAGTGTCGTTTGGATTGACGGAAGCGAGGAGCAACTTGAAAAACTTCGCGCCGAAGCCGTAAAAACCGGCGAAATGATTAAACTCAATGAAGAAAAATTACCCGGTTGTTATCTTCACAGAACAAAACCAAATGACGTTGCGCGTGTAGAAGACCGTACGTTTATTTGTTCAAAGAATAAAGAAAATGCAGGTCCTACAAATAATTGGTGCGACCCCCAAGAGATGTACAAGAAGATATATAATATCGCCCGTGGCACTTACAAGGGCAGAACAATGTATATTATTCCGTATTCTATGGGACCTATCGGCTCAAAGATTGCAAAAATTGGTATTGAGGTTACCGATTCAATATACGTTGTACTTAATATGAATATTATGACACGTGTAGGCACTAAAGTGCTTGAAACTTTAGGAGACAGCGAAGATTGGGTAAAAGGTCTTCATGCTAAATGTGATGTTGACCCCGAGAACCGTTATATATGCCATTTCCCCGAAGACAATACGATTATCTCGGTTAACTCCGCATACGGCGGAAACGTATTGCTCGGTAAAAAGTGCTTTGCGCTTCGTATCGCTTCTTATCAAGGTTGGAAAGAAGGTTGGATGGCAGAGCATATGCTTATTTTGGGACTTCAAAACCCGAAAGGCGAAATCCGTTATGTTGCTGCTGCTTTCCCGTCTGCTTGCGGTAAAACAAACCTTGCTATGCTTATTCCGCCTGAATATTTGCGCAAAAAGGGATATAAGATTTGGACTGTCGGTGATGATATTTCCTGGATGAAGATAGGACCTGACGGCAGACTTTATGCTATCAACCCCGAAAACGGTTTCTTCGGTGTTGCACCCGGCACTAATGCACATTCAAATTTCAATGCACTCGAAAGCACAAAGAAAAACACTATTTTCACAAACGTTGCTTTAGATCTTGACGATAATACGGTTTGGTGGGAAGGCCTTAATAAAGATCTACCCGAAAATGCGCTTGACTGGAAAGGTAATAAGTGGGACCCCGCTAAATTCGATAAAGCAGATAAAACCACCTATGCGGCTCACCCGAATTCACGCTTTACCGCTCCCGCTAAAAATTGTCCATGCATTTCAGATGAATTTGATAAAGGCGAAGGCGTGCCGATTTCGGCAATTATTTTCGGCGGCAGACGTGCTAAATGTGCTCCGCTTGTATATCAGTCTAAATCTTGGGAAAACGGTGTATTCGTAGGTTCCGCTATGGCTTCCGAAACTACTGCCGCTGCTGCAGGTGCGGTTGGTGTTGTTCGCCGCGACCCGATGGCAATGCTTCCGTTCTGCGGATATCATATGGGCGATTATTTCGCACATTGGCTTGAAATGGGCAAAAAACTCGGTGATAAAGCACCTAAAATATTTAACGTTAACTGGTTCAGAACTGATGACGAAGGCAACTTTATATGGCCCGGTTACGGCGATAATATGCGTGTTCTCAACTGGATAGTTGACCGTTGCGAAGGTAAAGCAGACGCTACCGAAACCGCTATCGGTTATATTCCGAAACCCGAAGATATTGACCTTACTGATCTTGATATGGATATGGATACTTTAAAATCCATTCTTAAGGTTGATAAGAATGTTTGGTCTAAAGAAGTTGCGGAAATTGAGGAACATTACAAGAAATTCGGTGATAAATTACCGAATGAACTTAAGAATCAGTTAAACACTCTTAAGACAAACATTGAAAATATGTAATCAAGTTTTAAAGTCTTCCGAAATTTCGGAAGACTTTTTTTGCATACAAAACACTTTTTATGAATATTATTTACTAAAAAAGTGTGGAGTGTGTTAAATTATGGAGCAAAAAAACTTAAAAACGCCCGTATATGCAAACGATACAGTATTTGAAAGCACCGCTGAAATACCTGTTGACGTTGATTTTTCGCTACCCGATTACTGTGCCGATATATCTAAAATACTTAAATGCAGAGCAGTTCCGAGAATATCCTCAAAAGGTGTTAACGGTAAAAACGTTACGGTGGACGGTTGTGTTACCGTAACCCTTATTTACTGTGACGAAGAAAGAAATTTATCCTCGTATGAGTATCAGTACCCATTCAATAAGGTCTTTGACGTTAATGTGGATTTAACCGGTGCAAAGTTAACCGCAAAAATAAAATGCGAATACATAAACTGTAGGGCGGTTACCGGAAGAAAGGTAGATATTCACGGTGCGGTTAGTATTTCTCTGACAGCAAAAGCGCGTAAATGTACCGAAGTAATTTGCGACGTTGACGATTCTAACATTGAACTTAAACGCGGAAAGCTGCCCACAACGTCACCTATGGGATATGCAGAAAAATATCTTTTAACGGAAGAGACTATTGAAATAGGTCAAGGTCAACCCGATATTTTAAGTTTAGTCCGCTATGATGCGCAGGTAAGTATCAAAGAATGCAAACTTCTTGCAAATAAAGCAATGGTAAAAGGCGAGTTGACAGTAACAATGCTTTATTGCGCCGAAAACGGTACCGTACAAAATGTTCGCTCGGTGATACCGGTAAGTCAACTTATAGAGATAGACGGCATAACCGATCAGTGTGAATGCGAGGCCAATGCCAAAATTGCTTTTTTGGAAATTAAACCCGTTTTTGACGGTAACAGTACCGCAAAATCGTTTAGTTTAAATTCAAAAATTTTAATTTGCTGTGAAGCATATTGTAATGATGATATTGATGTGATATTTGATGCTTTTTCAAGAAAGTACGAAGCAAATATATCAAAATGTGAACTTTGTTTGAGCAAAATTTTTAAAAACGAAACTTCCACCTGCAACTGCAAAAAGAACGTAAAACTTGATGATATTATGATAGAAAACGTTTTGGATTTGTGGTGCGAGGTAACTTCGTCTGCGGCAAAAATTGATAATGGTGAACTTACTGTGTCGGGCAGTGTTTTGGTATCGCTTATAATCAAAGGTGAAGACGGCGACATTTCTTTTTATGAAAAACCGATAGAATATGAATATAAATGTGCAGTTGAAAGTGATAAAAACAGTCTTGTATGCACACCCGATGTTACGGTGCTTAATTGCGGATTTACTATTTCTTCGGCCGACAGTCTTGAAATTCGTGCGGAACTTAATGTAAACGCCTGCCTTTACGACTGTAAAAGACTTCCTGTCATAATGGACGTTGAGATAAACGAGGATAAAAAACTTGAAAAGGC
>JAKSQL010000115.1 GCA_024404125.1 Clostridia bacterium | reverse complement strand
AAAATCAGAAACGACAGTGACGTACTTTTGGTAATAGGTATCGGCGGCTCATATTTAGGGGCGAGAGCGGCGATAGAGTTTTTAAAGGGTACACATTATAACGAGCTTTCAAACGGCCCTAAAATTTATTTCATTGGTAACAGTATAAGCGGTGACGCGCTTTCGGATATTATCGCTCTTTGTGAGAACAAGCGCGTATCGGTAAATATTATTTCAAAGTCAGGTACCACAACAGAGCCGGCTATTGCCTTCCGTATTTTCAGAAAGATGCTTGAAGAGCGTTACGGCGAAGCAGAAGCGGCAAAGAGAATTTACTGTACAACAGATAAGCAAAAGGGCACTTTAAAGGCACTTGCTGATGAAAAGGGTTACGAATGTTTTGTAGTTCCCGATGATGTCGGCGGCAGATTTTCGGTTCTCACCGCGGTAGGTCTTTTGCCGATAGCGGCGGCAGGTTGTGATATAGATGCTCTTATGAAAGGCGCCGCAGACGGTGCAAAGGATTATGATATTGACGATATCTCGAAAAACCCCTGCTATAAATATGCGGCAGTAAGAAATTATTTTTACGAGAACGGCAAGTCACTTGAGATACTTGTAAGTTATGAGCCGAGATTTGCTATGATGGCCGAATGGTTTAAACAACTTTTCGGCGAGAGTGAGGGCAAGGATAACAAGGGCATTTTCCCTGCTTCCGTAACCTTCTCGACCGACCTTCATTCACTTGGTCAGTTTGTTCAGGACGGCTCGCGAATAATGTTCGAAACGGTTGTTGATATAAAGAGCACCGGTAAAGATATCGTTATCGAAAAAGAGGATAACAACGGTGACGGTCTTAATTTCCTTGCAGGTAAAACAATGTCTTTTGTAAACGAAAAGGCGTTTGAGGGCACAGTGCTTGCCCATACTGACGGCAAGGTGCCTAACCTTGTAATAACGGTAGATAAGACGGACGAGGAAAACCTCGGCAGACTCATATACTTTTTTGAAAAGGCGTGTGCCGTTTCCGGATATATGCTCGGTGTAAATCCGTTTAATCAACCGGGTGTTGAAAGTTACAAAAAGAATATGTTTGCACTTTTGGGCAAACCGGGTTACGAGGATAAAAAAGCGGAACTCGAGGCAAGACTTAAAGGTTAAAAATCCGCTATACGCGGTAAATATAAAGGAGTGTTTTAAATGATTAAAATCATTATCGGAAAAAAGGGCTCGGGTAAAACCAAAAAGTTAGTTGATTTAGTAAACACCGCTGCAGACGAAAGTTTGGGCAACGTTGTATGCATTGAAAAAGGCGACACCCTTACCTATTCCGTTACTCATAAGGCGCGTCTTATAGATGCTGAAAGTTTCGGCATTTCAGGTTACGGTGAATATTTCGGTTTGCTTGCGGGAATTAAAGCAGGCAATAATGACGTAACACACATTTTCGGTGATGCGACTTTAAGAATCGGTACAAGAGATTACGGCGAACTTGCCGCTTTCTTTGAAAGACTTTCCGCTATTGATGACGTTGAGTTTTTATTCACCGTTTCCTGCGACGAAAGTGAACTTCCCGAGGATATTTTCAAGTTTGCCCAAAAGGCATAATAAAAACAAAAAGGCGAAAGTGTATACCGCTTTCGCCTTGCTTATATGAGTATCAAGGTGATAAATATGGAAATTAAAAAGGTTATTTTACCCGACTGTGAAGAGGGTGTAAGACTTGACGTATACACCCGCAGCGGCAAGGTAAGAGATGCGTTGCTTATTATACCCGGCGGCGCGTACGAAACCGTTTGTGAGGACCATGAGGGTTGGCCGGTTGCAATGGCATTTATGCAAAAGGGATTTAACTGCTTTGTTCTTACCTATTCGGTAAAAGAAAAAGGACGTTTCCCGAAACCGCTTATAGAAGCGAGTAAGGCAATGAAATACATATATGATAATGCGGAAGAACTCGGTGTAAACAAAGACCGTATTTTTGCGCTGGGATTTTCCGCAGGCGGTCATTTGTGTGCTTCTCTCGGTACCCTTTGGCATTTGGAAGAGGTACAAAAGGCATCAGGTGCTTTAAACGGTGAAAACAAACCCAAAGGCATACTGCCGATATATCCGGTTATTTCGTCTGACCCTCAAATTGCACATAGGTATTCATTTTATAATTTGTTGGGAGAAGGCAAAAGCGAAGAAGAGTATAAAAAGTGTTCACTTGAATTTTGTGTAGACGAAAAAACAAGTCCCGCCTTTTTGGCGCATAGCGCGAACGATAAAGGTGTAAATGTAAACAACTCTATACGTTTTGCCGCTAAACTTTCAGAACATAAAATACCGTTTGAACTTCATATATTTGAAGATGCCATTCACGGCATGTCACTTTCCATGCCTATTACTGCCGAGAATGTTGAGTCGTGGGATAATCCTCATAATGCTCATTGGGTAGAACTTGCGGACGAATGGATGAAAATGCAAAAATAATTATAATGTTACGGCTTGCCGAAAATTCCGGCAAGCCGTATAAATTTAATACAAAGTAAAAACAAAAAAAGCAAAAAAATAAACGCTTGGGAATATTTCCCCAAGCAATTACGGCTGTTAACAGCCGTTTGGACGGGGATGCCGCTTGCTTATAAAATCAAAGATTTTAAGACGCACTCTATCCCCGCCAATACCACCCCTGTGCTCTTGAAAATCGCTTTGTAAGGCGATTTTCGCTCACAATGTGTTTTTTCACCGCACATGTCGCTGAAAAAACACAAAAGGAAAGTAAAAAAATAAACGCTTGGGAATATTTCCCCAAGCGTTTTTATGTTGGCATCTACTTATTTTCCCAGGCAGCTGCCCGCCAAGTATCGTAAGCGCAAGTGAGCTTAACTTCCGTGTTCGGAATGGGAACGGGTGGACCCTCACCGCAATAAACACCAACTTAAATTTTTGCCGTTTTTCTGACGGCAAAGAGAATTATATCACAAGCGATACTCCTTGTCAATACTTTTTTAAAAATTATTCGGCAAATTTTTTATATAGGTTTATCTGGTCAAAAACCGACGGCCACCTTTGTGCTCCCGCAAGGGTTACACATATATATTCTCTGCCCTCTTTGTTACTGCCTGCCGTAACAAAGCAATACCCCGACTGACTTACATATCCTGTTTTGCCTGCCGTTATCGTGGCGATTTCCGGCTCGGTACCGTACATATAAGAAAACAAAGTACTTTGAAGCGTTATACCCTCGGGGTGCTGAGGTGTTATTGAGGTTGTGTAGTTTACGGTTGACATTATTTCGCGTATAAGGTCGCTTTTAAGCGCCTCTTTCATAATTACCGCAAGGTCGCAGGCATTAGAGTAATGTTCGTTATCAAAAAGCCCCGTACAGTTTGTAAAGTGAGTGTCTTTAAGTTTTAAGTCTTTGGCTTTTTTATTCATAAGTTTTACAAAATCTTTTTCGCTGCCGCAAAGTTTTATTGCAAGGCCTAAGGCGGCATCGCCGCCTGATGGGAGTATAGTTCCGTAAAGCATATCCTTCACCGTTATAACTTCGCCCGATAAAAATCCCGCAACGGTTGCCTCGGCTTTGTATAGCGGATCTGTTATTTCATAGGTCATAGTAAAAGTATCTTCAAGATCACTTGCTATTTCCAATGCTACAAGCGCAGTCATAATCTTGGTTGTAGAGGCGGGAAAGCACCGCTCGGTACAGTTTCTTTCGGCTATTACAGATAAATCGTCCGCATAAGCAAAAAGAATGTTTTTGCTGTAGATATCACTGTCGATACTTAAAGTTTTATCGGTGATTTTCGGATAGCAAAGATTTTCCTTTGTTTCG
>JAKSQL010000114.1 GCA_024404125.1 Clostridia bacterium | reverse complement strand
CCATCTTTTTCAGTTTGTCTCTTGTAACGTTGCTAAGCATTATCAAGTGATTTGTTCTCTTTTAATCTTACCTGACTCATTTACATTCCCTCCCTTTGCAAAAATGCAGGGGTTAACCTTATAAATGGTATTATAACTAATAAGCCATAAAATGTCAAGAATTACTTTACACAATAAATTGTTACAAATTTTGAACGGTTTTTATAACGTAATCGGAGAACTCTTTACAGGTAGCGCCGTCCCTTTCGCCCGTAACAACAAACCTTTTATCCGTATTTGTACAAATATCGAGCGCCTTATTTAATTTTTTTGCTTCGTCATAAAAACCAATGTGACAAAGTAACATCTCTGCCGCTTTAAATATACTTGTGGGGTTTGCATATTCTAAAAGCCCTTGCTCTATCATGCGGGGCGCAGAGCCGTGAATTGCCTCAAACATAGCATACTTATCGCCTATATTCGCACTGCCCGCAGTTCCTACTCCGCCTTGTATCTGTGCTGCTTCATCGGTGATAATATCACCGTAAAGGTTAGGCATTAAAAATACCTCAAATTCACTTCTTATTTTTTCGTTTACAAGGTTTGCGGTCATAATGTCTATGTACCACTCGTCCGCTTCAATTTCGGGATATTCCTTTGCGACCTCATGACAGATTTGTGAAAACTTACCGTCGGTCCTTTTCATTATGTTGGCTTTGGTTACTATTGCAACCTTACTTTTGCCGTTTTTCCTTGCATACTCAATTGCCGCTCTCGCTATACGTTTTGTTCCCGCATTGGTGGTAACCTTAAAATCAAACGCAAGGGTATCGGGAATTTCAACACCCTTTGAGCCGAGTACATATTCGCCCTCGGTATTCTCTCTGAAAAATGTCCAGTCTATATTCTGCTCGGGAACACAAACGGGACGCACGTTAGCATATAAATCAAGTTCTCTTCGCATAGCAACATTGGCACTTTCAAGTGTACCGCCTTTAAGGGTGGTAGTAGGGCCTTTGAGTATTACGTTGCACTCTTTTATTTTGCTTAAAACGTCATCGGGTATTGCCTTATTCTGCGCCATACGGTTTTCTATTGTAAGTCCCTCGATGTTTTTAAGTTCCACTTTTCCGCTTTTGATTTTATCGCTTAACAAAACGCCTAAAAGTCTTTGTGCCTCGTTCGTGATAACAGGACCTATACCGTCCCCGCCTATAACACCTATAACTATTTTTTCAAGCGAAGTATAATCGGTTACAAAGGTATCACTTTCCATTTTTTGCTGACGTGCTATCTGTTCGGTAAGCAGATTTTTAAACTGTGCTACCGCTTTTTCTATATATTCTTCCATAATCAGTTCCCCTTGGTATATGCAAGTAATCCGCCTGCTTTAAGTATCTCTTGCTGTCTTTTAGTAAAGTTTGCTTCAAGCGGTATCTTTTGACCGTTTGTATTATCGGTAAGTATCATTTCGCCGTTTTTAATACCTTCAAACACGTTATCAAGCGACAGACTGTCCCCCTCGCTTATTTTTTCGTAATCACCGGCATTTTTAAAGGTAAGCGGCATAATACCCGCGTTGATAAGATTTGCAACGTGAATGCGGGCAAAACTTTTAACGATTACCGCCCTTACGCCAAGGTACATAGGCACTAACGCGGCGTGCTCTCTTGATGAGCCCTGACCGTAATTTACTCCGCCTACTATTATGCTTTCCCCGAGTTTTTTGGCACGTTCGGGGAAAGTTTTATCGCACACACTAAAACAAAACTGTGAAAGATGCGGTATATTTGAGCGGTAAGGCAGTATCTTTGCGCCTGCCGGCATAATATGGTCGGTAGTTATGTTATCGCCTACTTTAAGCGCAACGGTGGCAGTAAGCGAGTTTTCCTGCGGTTTTGATACGGGAAATGGCTTTATGTTAGGTCCTCTTAAAATTTCGCAGTTTTCTGCTTTTTCTTCACTTTCGGGAGTAAGCACCGCCGTATCGTTTACAACAAATTTCTTTGGCATATCTATTTTAGGCATTACACCTAAATCTCTCGGGTCTGTAATAACACCCGTAAGAGCCGCCGCAACCGCGGTTTCGGGGGATACCAAATAGACCTTGGCATCGGCAGTACCGCTTCTGCCCTCAAAATTGCGGTTAAAGGTACGAAGTGAAACACCATTGGAGTTAGGAGAAAATCCCATACCTATACAAGGTCCGCAGGCACATTCAAGCACCCTTGCCCCCGATGCAATAATATCACTTAACGCACCGCAGTTTGAAAGCATTGTAAGCACCTGCTTTGAGCCGGGGGAAATTGAAAGACTTACACTGTCCTTTACGGTTTTGCCTTTAAGCAGTGACGCCACTTTAAGCATATCAAGAAGTGATGAATTTGTGCATGAGCCGATACAAACCTGATCTACCTTAGTTCCTGCAATTTCGGATACTTTAACTACATTATCGGGACTGTGAGGGCAGGCAATAAGCGGCTCAAGGGTGTCAAGGTTTATATCTATTACCTTATCGTATACGGCATCGGCATCGCTTGAAAGAGGAACAAAATCTTGACCTCTGCCTTGGGAAATCAAGAACTGTTTTGTTATCTCGTCTGACGGGAATATTGATGTAGTAGCGCCGAGTTCGGTTCCCATATTGGTTATGGTTGCGCGCTCGGGCACAGAGAGAGTTTTTATACCCTCGCCGCCCCACTCAATTATGGCGCCTACGCCGCCTTTAACCGATAAAATTCTGAGTATTTCAAGACTGATATCTTTTGCCGAAACAAAGGGCTTTAATTTACCCGTAAGGTTTACCTTATACATTTTGGGCATTGTTATATAGTATGCACCGCCGCCCATTGCAACCGCAACGTCAAGTCCGCCGGCACCCATTGCAAGCATTCCTATTCCGCCGCCCGTTGGGGTATGGCTATCAGACCCTATAAGTGTTTTTGAGGGTTTGCCGAAACGCTCCAAATGCACCTGATGGCATATTCCGTTACCGGGACGCGAAAAGTAAATACCGTGTTTTTTTGCAACCGACTGTATATAGCGGTGGTCATCGGCATTTTCAAAGCCCGACTGCAAAGTGTTATGGTCTATGTAAGCGAGACTTTTTTCGGTTTTTACCCTTTTAAGTCCCATAGTTTCAAATTCAAGATATGCCATAGTACCGGTTGCATCCTGAGTAAGTGTTTGGTCAATTTTAAGCGCTATTTCGCTGCCTACGGTCATATCCCCCGAAATAAGATGCTCTTTTATTATCTTCTGTGCTATTGTATATCCCATTTAATTTTTCCCCTTGTTTATTATGTGGCGGTAAGCGTTTTTGATATGCTGTAAAGTAAGTTTTGATGCCATATCGCAATCGCCGTTTTCTATCGCCTCATATATCGCTCTGTGCTCTTTTACCGATTCTGCCGCTCGGCTCGAATTTTCAATCGATGCTTTACGGTATTTTTGTATTTTGTTATGTAGCGGCATAAGCACGTTATAAAGTGTTATGCTGCCCGAATCGTAATAAATTGCATCGTGAAATTTATTATCCATCGCTTTTATCTGGTCGGCATCGGATTTTGATACGTAAAATTCCTGCAACTCGAGAATATCTTTAAGTTCCTTAAGTTGCTCTTCGGTGCGGTTTGCCGCCGCCATTGAAGATGCCATACTTTCAATTTTTTCGCGTATTAAAAATATATCGGTAAGTTCTTTTTCACTTATACCTATTACACGTGAGCCCTTGCCGGTTTCCTCAATTAAGTTTTCCTGCTCAAGTCTGCGGAGTGCCTCTCTTATCGGTGTACGGCTAACACCTAAACTTGTGCAAAGTTTTGTTTCGG
>JAKSQL010000113.1 GCA_024404125.1 Clostridia bacterium | reverse complement strand
GCAAAAGTCACATAAAGTTACATCAAACTCTGTGTTTGGCGGTGCGTCTTTGCTTTCAAAACGCAGGGTTTTAAGGTCGCTTACGGCGAATATATCCCGCGACATACTCCGCCTGCCCTTTATACTTAAAAGTTCAAACAACTGATTTATATGTAAAAAGTCGGGAGAAAATTTGCCCTTTTCTTCACAAAACAGTTTAAGTACCCTCTTTACTACCGCAGGGTGAGCGGTTTTAAGTTTTTCGGATAATAATGTATCACCCGAAACACATTCACCGTAAAGTTTAAAAGCAAGTAAGTAAAGACAGTCACTGTCCTCCGAAAGCGAAAGCGCGGTGTTTGAAAAATTGTTTTCGGCGGCAGAATTTATGCTTTTTAGGTTTGGGATTACGTTATGCCTTATAAAATTACGGTTATAATCGTCACTTAAATTACTGCTGTCGGTCACAAAGGGTATTTTGTTTTTATTGCAGTAGTTTTCAACATCGTCGCGGGTGCAAAGTATAAGCGGTCTTATAAAGTTTGCCCTTTTAGGCGGTATGCCGCAAAGCCCTTTAAGACCCGTACCGCGTGTAAGGTTGAAAACGGCAGTTTCAAGATTATCGCTTGCGGTATGAGCCGTAGCGATAACCCCTATACCTACCTTATCTAAAAACTCATATCTTAATCTTCTTGCCGCAAGTTCAGTGCTTTCGCCCGTATCTTTTGCAACCTTTAAAACGTCCGCCCTGCCGCAAAAAAGTTCTACGTTATTATCACGGCAGAATTTTTTTACAAACTCCTCGTCCCTATCCGCTTCTTTTCCGCGTATCATATGGTTAAAGTGCGCCGCGTAGACGTTTATTGAAAGTTTATCTTTAAGCGATAAAAGTACCGATAAAAGCGACATTGAGTCCGCCCCGCCCGAAAGGGCTACGGTAACATCTTTTACACCGCTTAAAAGCGAAAAGGTTTCTATCGCCTTTAAAACTTTTTCTTCCATTATCTGTTTTTATCAATCGAAGTATAGCGGGTATACTGACCGTCCCAATAAAGTTCGACCTTACCCGTTTCGCCGTGACGGTTTTTCGCAACTAAACACTCTGCGGTATTATCGTCACCCGCTTCTTCGCTTTCGCCCTTCTCGTTTTCGTAATATTTTTCTCTGTACAAAAACAAAACTATATCGGCATCCTGCTCGATAGAGCCCGAATCACGCAAATCCGCAAGCGCGGGCTTATGTGATTTACCCTTTACCTCTGTTGCACGCGATAACTGTGCACAGGCAATTACGGGGATTTTAAGTTCTTTTGCCATTATTTTCAGGTTTCTTGTGATTTCGGATACCTCTTGAACACGGTTATCTATCTGACGGGCTGAATGCATAAGTCCCAAATAGTCGATTACAACAAGGTCAACGTTGCCGAGCCGCCTTATTTTTGCTTTCATCTCGGGGACGGTAATGCTTGAGGTTTCATCAAAATACAGTTCGGCTTTTGAAAGACGGTCACCCGCCTGAGCAAGTCTTGTCCACTCGTTTGTATCAAGTTCGCCGGTGCGCAGTTTTTCACTCTTAATTGCCGCCTCGCTTGAAAGCATACGCTGTGCTAATTGGTCACGTGTCATTTCAAGTGAAAAAAAGCATACTCGCTTATTACTGTCCACCGCGACGTTTCTTGCAATATTAAGCGCAAAAGAGGTTTTACCCATACCGGGACGCGCGCCGAGTATTATAAGGTCGGACTTATTAAGCCCCGTTATCATACGGTCAAGTTCGCTGATACCGCAGGGTATTCCGATATAGTCCGCTCGAGTTTCGGGATTTCCGAGTTTGTTAAGGCGGTCATACGTTTCGTCCTTAAGTACGGTCTTTCTGTGGGTAAGTCCCGTAACGTCTTTACCCGAACGTATTTCGTAACTGCGCTGCTCGGCATTATCAATAAGTCTGCTTGAATCAAGCACATTTTCGTTTATATCCTTGATAATTCCCTGCGCGGCGGTCATAAGTGCCCTCGCATAGTAGCGCTCTTTTACGATAGCCACGTATGTAAGCACGTTTGCGGATGACGGTACGGTTTGTGCAAGTTGTGTAAGATACGCCTTGCCGCCCGCCTCATCGTAAACGCCCTCTTTTTTAAGTTTTTCAAGCAACGATACAAAATCTATTGCTTGACTTAACTCATACATTGAGGAAATTGCTTTATATATCTCTTTATGCTGGGGAATGTAAAAGAAATCCGCTTTGACCTGTACCGCAACTTCGCTCATACAGTTAGGGTCTATAAGTACAGACCCTAAAACCGCCTGCTCCGCTTCTACGGAATATGGGGCTTTGCCGCCCTCAATGTCAAAAATCAATTTTTCTTCACTCATAAACTTACTCCGTTACACATATGGTGATTTTCGCCGTAATGCCCTGATAAAGTTTAATTTCCGCCTCATATTCGCCGAAATTCTTAATATCGGCAACGCTCATTTTCTTGCGGTCTATCTCTATGCCAAGCGATGTTTTTATCTGCTCGGCTATTTCCTTTGAGGTAACACTGCCGAAAAGTCTGCCGCCTGCACCTGCTTTTGCCTTTACCGTTACGGTTTTGCCGTTTAATTTATCGGCAGTTGCTTTCGCGGCGGCTATTTCCTCGCTCTTATGGTGAGCCGCAGACTCCTCTTTGCTTTTAAGTTCGGACATCGCGGCATTATCCGCTACAACCGCTAAATTTTTAGGGAAAAGAAAATTCCTCGCGTAACCGTCCGAAACGTTTACGAGTTGACCTTTTTTGCCTTTACCCTTTACGTCTTCAAGTAATACTACCTTCATTTTTAAAACCCCTTATATCTCCATAATAACCGGCAATACCATAGGACTGCGGTGCGTTTTTGCGAATAAAAACTTCGCAACACCGTCCTTAATCCTTATTTTTATGCCGTTCCAATCTTTTGTGCCCGAAATATAGCATTTTTCGAGTATATCGCATACCGTTTCGTTAAGTTCGCTCATAAGTTCTTCGGATTCTTTTACGTATACAAAACCTCTTGATACAACGTCAGGTCCCGAAACTACTTCGCGTGTTACAGAATCTATCGCAACGGTTACTACTATTATACCGTCTTCCGCTAAATGCTTACGGTCACGAAGCACTATGCTGCCTACATCTCCTACGCCAAGGCCGTCTACCAAAACTCTGCCTGCCGTAACGGTTTCGGTTGACTTTATACTGTTTTTGGTAAGTTCTATCACTCCGCCGTTTTGCGGTATCATTATATTCTTTTCGTTTATGCCCATAGACTGCGCTACTAAAGAGTGTTTATACAAATGCTTTTGCTCGCCGTGAACGGGAATAAAGTATTTCGGTTTTACCACGCTTAACATCATTTTAAGTTCTTCCTGACAAGCATGACCCGAAACGTGAACGTCATACATCTTCTCATATACAACGTTTGCGCCCCTGCGCATAAGTTCGTTTACTACTTTATCTACAAGTTTTTCGTTACCCGGTATCGGTGTTGCCGAAATAATTATCATATCGCCGGGGATAAGTTCTACCAATTTATGCTCGCTGAATGCTATTCTGTGAAGTGCCGAAAGCGGCTCACCCTGACTGCCTGTAGTAATAATTAAAAGTTCATCGGGGCGGTAATTTTTAAGTTGCTCAATTTCTATAAGAACACCGCTTGGTATTTTAAGATAACCGAGTTGTGCTGCAACATTTACAACATTAAGCATACTTCTGCCCGATATTGCCACTTTTCTCTTGCAGTTTACCGCTTCGTCTATTATCTGTTGGATACGGTGAATGTTTGAAGAAAAGGTTGCTACTATTATTCTGTGACCTTCCGCCTTATTAAACAGATTTGAAAAGGATTCGCCTACAAGCCGCTCGCTCGGCGTAAAGCCGGGACGCTCCGCATTGGTAGAGTC
>JAKSQL010000112.1 GCA_024404125.1 Clostridia bacterium | reverse complement strand
TGCAAGATCTTTAAATATCGAAAGTACTGTTTTTTGTAATTTCTTTAATGTCAGTTCATCATATTCTCTCCTCATACGGTCATCTCCCATACAGTTAGTAATATTATATCAAATATATATTTATATGTCAATTACCGTCGAAAGATAAAATGTTTGCAAGAATATGCATTTTATGGTATAATTATAAAATGCTATAATGGGAAAGTGCGGTGAAAAAATGTTAAGGTATAAACTGCCGAATAAAAGCAAAAAGTTTGACTTTGTTTTTAATATGTTCGGAAGCGGAATGTTATCGCTTCTTTCAGTAATTCTGCTTATGACGGTAAGCAGGACAAGCGGCGATAAATCTGCCGGCATTTTTACCCTTTGCTATTCTACCGCACAAATGCTCAGCAGCATTGCAACAATGGCTTTAAGAGATATTCAAGTTACCGATGCAGAGCATAGATTTTCTTTCAGGGATATGACTATGTTCCGCACACTTTCAATAGTTTTAATGCTTGTATCAAGTGTTTTGTTTTTGCTTATAAAGGGCTTTTCGGGAATTAAACTTACCTTGGCGCTTTTGCTTTGTGTGTTTATGGCGCTTATAGCGGTTTCCGATATTTTTCAGGGTAATATGCACTATAACGGCTATCTTTCTTTGGGCGGCGCATCGCTTGGTTTTCAGTGCGTTCTTTCTGCCATAGTCTTTGCCGTAACACTTATAATCTTTAAAAGTTTAATTGTTTCGGTTTGCGCTATGATGGCTGTACTGCTTTTATGGATACTTTTCTTTGACCTGCCGTTTGCGAAAAATCTCGGTGAAATAAAGCCGAAATTTGATTTTTCAAAACAAAAAGAATTGCTTTTTTTGACTCTGCCCATATTTATTTCAACATTTTTAAATCAGTATAATCTCAATACTCCGAAATATGCGATAAACGATTTTCTTACCGATATAGACCAATCCCGTTACGGCTATCTGATTATGCCGGCGTTTGTAATAAATCTGTTAAGTGCATTTGTATTCCGTCCTCAGCTTGTACCACTTTCAAACGATTGGAAAAACAAAAAATATGTTTCTTTTTTAAAGACGGTAACAAAACTTTTCACTTGGATTTTAGCGGTTACGGTAGTTTGTCTTATAGGCGGATACTTTTTAGGCATCCCCGTTCTTAACATTATTTACTCTACCGATTTAAGCGGGTATGAATACAAATTTCTCATTTTGCTTGCGGGGGGCGCCGCGAGCGCTTGCAGTTCGCTTACCATCGTGCTTTTAGCGGTAATAAGAAAACAAAAGTTTGCTCTTATAGCATACTCTCTTGCTTTTGCCATAGCGCAATTTGCACCGCCGCTGCTTGTAAAAAATTACGGTTTTTTGGGCGCGGTGCTTTCGTATCTTACCGTAACCGTATCGTTGTTTTTGTTCTTAATAACCGTATTTATTATTTGTTTTTTAAAAAACAGAAAAACGCCGGAGGATATTGCAGATGCAAAACGTCAAACTAAGTAGCAGCAAAAAAACTTTGTTTACACTGATTGTTTCGTTTGCGGCGATATGTTTTGTTTCTCTGTTTTATTCCCGCCGTATGCTTGTTTTAAATCCGACTTTTTCCCGCTGTTACCTGATAATCAGTGTGGCAGTTACCGCAGCGTTTTTTGCTCTTTTTGTTTTTCTTAACAAAAAAGCACTTGATATAAGTGTTATATATACTGTAACGGTTTCGTTTTTTGCCGTTATGTATATGTTCATATTTCCGCCCTTTTGCGTTCCGGACGAGCCCGCACACTTTCTCCTATCATATAGAATTTCAAATTTGTTCCTTTTAAAGCCCTCGGCTTTGTTCTCCGATACACTCACTTTGAGAAAATGCGATAAAGAACTTTTTGATGTTTTGGGAATAGACCTGATTCCCTCTGCATTTAACAGTCTTAAAACAAACTTCACCGTTTTTGCCAAAGATACCGCAGGTGTAAGTGTTGTTTCTTCACCTTTAAGCAATGCTTATCTCGGATATGCCGCCTCGGCTTTCGGTATTGCGATTGCCCGTATTTTACATTTAGGCGCCGTTGGGCTTTTGTTTTCAGGCAGGTTTTTCAATGCGGCCGCCTGTATTGCTTTGGGCACTTTTGCGATAAAGAAAATGCCGTATTCAAAATCTTTTATTTTGGTTTTATCCGCACTTCCGATGACGCTTCATTTGTTTTCTTCTTATTCTTATGACGGTTTGGTAATAATGTTTGCCGTCTGCTTTGTTTCACAAGTGCTTTATATAAAAGAAATTGACGGCATTACAAAGAAAAGCGATGTTATTCTTTTGTTTGCTTTTGCTTTTTTGCTTGCTCCGTCAAAACTTGTTTATTTGCCTATTGTGGCAACTGTTTTTATTATTCCGAAAGAAAAATTCGGTCTTTCAAAAGGAAAATCGCTTTTGCTTAAACTGTCGGTTTTTGCAATCGCCGTATTGTCGTTATGTGCCTTTGAGTTTCCAAGCCTTTATTCACATTTCTTTTCTTCTGAAAACTACCAGTCTTCACTTGATGTTAATACTTATACTTTCCCGTATCTTTTAGCACATCCGCTTAAAACCGCTAACATATTTTTAAATACAATAAAAGAAAATTACGGTTATTATTTCTATACGTTTTTCGGCTCAAAACTTTCTTGGCTTAATGTAATTATTTCAAAATCAATTATTTGGTGCTTTGCTTTGCTTTTGGTGTTTTGTATTATCAAACGCAAGGGCGAAGAAAAATCGGTAAAAGCATCATTAAAAATATTCTGTCTTCTGATTTTTGCTGCTGTATATTTTTTGGTTTTACTTTCAATGCTGGTTAGTTGGACAAAGTTCGGCAGTGCTTCAGTATCAGGTGTTCAAGGCCGCTATTTTCTGCCGCTCGCACCTATAATTTTGCTTATATTGAGAAACGACCTTTTTGCCGTTTCTTCCGCGCTTGATAAATATATACCGCTCGCACTGTTTGTCGGCAATTTTACCGTGTTGACGGTTTCGCTTTGCTATGTTATCGGTGTATATTGAAAATTTAGGGGGACTGTAATTTGTACACACAAAACGACCATACCTTTGCTCTTTGCGCTTATAAAGAAAGTAAGTATCTTGAAGAGTGCATAAACTCTCTGCTTTCGCAAAGTGTTAAATCAAATATCGTAATTTACACCTCAACACCAAACGAAAGTATTACCGCCTGCGCGGAAAAATACGGGTTGGATGTTTTTGTAAACAAGGGCGAAAGCGGTATCGGCGGCGACTGGAACTTTGCCTATAACAGTACCAAAACCGCCCTTGTTACTATCGCTCATCAAGACGATTTGTATGAACCGGATTACCTTAAAGAAATTCTTTCTTTGCTTAACCGCGCAAAAGAACCGATAATTGCTTTTTGCGGTTACGGTGAATTGCGGGACGGCAAAAAGGTTTATAATAACCGTCTTCTTAAAATAAAACGGCTTATGCTTTGCCCATTAAACGTGAAAACTTTTTGGAAATCGAAATTTGTAAGAAGAAGAGTATTATCTTTAGGTGACCCTATATGTTGCCCTTCGGTAACGCTTGTTAAAAATAAATGCGGTGCATCACCCTTTAAGAACAACTACAAAAGCGATCTTGACTGGGAAGCATGGGAACATCTTTCAAACGTAAAAGGGTCTTTTGCCTACACGAAAAATCCGCTCATGTGCCACCGTATTCACGAAGATTCCGCCACAACCGAACTTATAAACGGCAACGAGCGCACAAAAGAAGACCTTTCAATGTATAAAAAATTTTGGCCCGTCTTTATTGCGAAAATACTCGTAAAATATTATTCTGCAAGTCAGAAAAGCAACTCTCAGGGGGACAAGCAATGAAAACACTTATAATTATTCCGGCATATAACGAAAGCAAAAATATTGCCGACGTTGTAAAAAACATACAGCAAAAATGCCCTGACTGC
>JAKSQL010000111.1 GCA_024404125.1 Clostridia bacterium | reverse complement strand
AAAACACTTCTTGCACTTTATTTACAAAAATTTTATAATTGCGAAAACTACCGCCGCTAAAAGCAATGTCGCCACTATGCCTATTTTCATATACTGTCTGTTTTTAACCCTTTTTCTGAGCGGCTTTTTAAACGCCTTACTTTCGGTCACCGAAAAAAAGTAATTCCCCGCCGCACGTTTTAGTCTGTTCTCACTTGTAAAACTGTATTTCGGGGACACATAAAACACTACCTTATCAAAAAACTTACTTCCCGTATCGTTAATTTCAATAACAGTTTTATTAACACCTTTAACCATAACAAACCGCCTTTTTGTTTTATGAAAATATTTTTGCCTGAAAGTGTGATACTTATTCAGGTTAACATAAAAATGTGGATAACTCGGTGGATAATTTGATAAAGTGGCATTGTTACGGCATTTTTCGCGATTATTTTGTCGAAAAATGTAAAGTTTTATGTTAATACACCGCACTTGATTATATTTATGTTATTTGTTATAATATATTGGAATGAGGTGTTTGTGATGGTTTCTTGTGTACTTGATAATAACTGCACGGTAATAAAAAATATCAAAAATTTTGACCTTGCGCAAACACTTGACTGCGGTCAGGCATTCCGTTGGCGCAAGAATGAGGACGGCTCGTGGCAGGGCATTGCCTACGGAAAATTTATTCGTCTCCAAATTAAAGACGGCTCGCTTTTAATACATAACACAACCGCGGAGGATTTTGAAAAAATATGGAAAGACTATTTCGACCTTGACCGCGATTACGGTGATATAATAAAAAAAGTAAGCGATAACGAAACGGTTAAAAAAGCCACCGAAAACGGCAGCGGAATACGTGTTTTAAACCAAGAGCCGTTTGAAACGCTATGCTCGTTCATTATATCGCAAAACAACAATATACCGCGAATTAAGGGAATTATAGAGCGTTTGTGTGAAAACTTCGGTGAGAAAACTTTTGGCGGATATACCTTCCCTACCGCCGAAAAAATAGCTTCCCTTACGCTTGACGATTTGGCGGTACTGCGTTCGGGATTTCGCGCAAAATATCTGCTTGATGCTGCTAAAAAGGTATCAAACGGTGAAATAGACCTTGAGGCGCTTAAAGAGTGTGATACCGATACCGCAAGGGATATGCTGATGAAAATAAAAGGCGTAGGTCCTAAAGTTGCGGACTGCACCCTGCTTTTTAGTCTTCGTCATATTGACGCGTTTCCAAAGGACGTATGGATAAAGCGCGCCATGGAAAAACTTTTTGACGGCAACTTGCCCGAAAGTTCAAAAGAGTATGCGGGAATAGTTCAACAGTACATATTTTATTATGCAAGGCAAATTAAACTTTAAAAAAAGCGCTAAGGCAAAGTTTACCTTAGCGCATTTTTATTCACCTTTATATTTTCTTCTTGTTGCCATTCCGCCGCGTATGTGCCGTTCAAGTTTATTCTTTTCAAGCACCTTCTTGACCTGCTTATACAGTGACGGATTATCACGGATTAAGCGCTCGGTTACGTCTTTATGTACGGTGCTTTTGGATATCTTAAACACTTTTGCGGTTGCGCGGACGGTAGCGCCCGTTTCAATTATGTATTCGCCTAAAATTTGTGCCCTGTCCAATGTTTCTCTCATACAATCAACTCCGCAGTATTTCTACTGTTTAATTGTATGAATATATATTCAAGTTTATTACTGTATGCAATCGATAAAAATATAAAAAACCGGTGGCGGAAATTTTCCGTCACCGGTTTTGTTGTTTAATTTTATTACTTGCTCTTAACAGTATTGAAAGTAAGTACTGCAAGACTTAAAGTCATAAGCATTGCCAAAGCAAGTGCTACGGTGTCATAACCGGTCTTAGGTGACTTGGGTGTTTCAGGAGTAACAGGAGGAGTAACCGCTTTACCGAAAGTAGGATAGGTCTGACCTGCAGTCTTTACAACCCAATCATAAAGGCCCTTATCGGTGTTCTGACCAACGTAAGCGTTGAGCCAAAGAACTACGCCGTTTGCTGCTTTGCATTCAGCAGTTGAAAGACCTGTGAAACCGTTTTTGCTCTCGCTGGGGTTAGGAGCAAATACGCCGTTGCCTGCGAAAACAGTATTATCATAGAAACTGTTGGTGATAGTACCAAGCAAGTTGCTGCCTACAAGACCGCCGCCGTATGAAAGGTCGTCGGTGCAAACGATTTTACCGCAGCTGAAGCAGTTAGCAACAGTACCGTCGTTAGTACCTACTATACCGCCGCCGTATGACTTATCGGTAACTTCGATAGTTGCTTTATTGCAGCAGTTAACGATTGTTCCGAGGTTGTTACCTGCGATACCGCCTGCGAAACCGGCGTTAAGAGTTTTAATCTTACCTGCTACGGTAACGTTCTTAATGGTACCTTCATTGTTTCTGAAAAGGCCGCCGTAAAGAGCAGTACTGATGTTAAGAACTACGGTGTGACCGCAACCGTCAAAAGTACCCTCAAAGAAACTTGAGATATAAGCAATACCCCAACCAATGCTCTTTGTAAGTGCTCTTGAGTAAACCGGATCGCCGTTTGAATCAACCTGACCGATATCAGCCAAAAGTTTAACGGTTTTGCCCTTATAGGTCATAGGACTACCCATATACTTGTTACCGCCGGCTACCTGATCGGCAAAGTCTTCAAGCTGCTCTAAGTTGGAAATGCCTGTTACGGAATAGTCAGTAACTGTCTTTCCGGAAGAAATTGCAGAGGTGATATCAGAGATATAATCCGATAACTTTTTCTCTGCGGCAGAAGCAGAAATTGTAAATAATGATACTACCATTATTACACTTAATACAACTGCTAAAATTTTAGTTGTCTTTTTCATAATAAACTCTCCTTGTCTTGTATAGTGCATAGACATTTTTTATACGTTGTTATTCTATCACAATATTGATGTGAATGCAAGAAAAAATTTTACTTTTTTTCAAAATTTTTTCACTTTGTTGAAATGATATAAACAAAGCCGATTTTTTAATGAATTTTTTTGCAAAATTGAGGAAATATAGTAAGGAAATCTTAAGGAGGAAATGACACATGACAAAAAAACTGTTTTCACTTATTTTAAGCACCGCACTCGTATTTTCGATAATGACAATTTCGGGTTGCGGCACCGACAAAAGCACCCTTGTATACTTTTTGAATTTTAAACCTGAATCGGCAAAAATTTACGAGGAAATAGCGAAAGAATACGAAAAAGAAAAAGGTGTAAAAGTAAAGGTTGTAACAGCCGCCGCAAACACCTACGAACAAACCCTTAAAAGCGAAATTGCAAAATCAAGCGCACCTACAATTTTTCAGGTGAACGGTCCTATAGGGTACGAAAACTGGAAAGAATACTGTATGGATTTAAGCGACTCAAAACTCTACTCTTTTCTTTCGGACGACAGTCTTGCGATAAAGGACGGTGACGGCAAAGTACGTGCTGTTGCCTACGTTGTTGAAGGTTACGGCATTATATACAACGATGCCGTTATGAAAAAATACTTTGCGCTCAAAAATAAAAAGGCAGATATTGACTCTGCAAACCAAATAACAAGTTTTGACACCTTAAAAAAGGTGGCAGAAGATATGACCGCCCACAAAAGTGAACTCGGTATTGACGGTGTTTTCTCTTCTACCTCTTTATATTCGGGTGAGGATTGGAGATGGCAAACCCACCTTTTAAACGTACCTCTATATTACGAATTTAAGGACAGTGAGGACTATTCCGACCCTACAATAGCAGGTCTTAATTCAAAAGAAATTGCTTTGAGATACGCCGAAAATTACCGCAATTTATTCGATTTATACGTTAACAATTCGGTAACGGATAAAAAGTTGCTCGGCTCAAAGTCAACCGATGACTCTATGGCGGAATTTGCTCTCGGGAAGACTGCAATGGTGCAGAACGGAAACTGGGCGTGGTCACAGATATCAAATGTCAGCGG
>JAKSQL010000110.1 GCA_024404125.1 Clostridia bacterium | reverse complement strand
CAATTTTTACAACCGCCGAACAGGCATATCCTGTAAATGATTATATGGATATCAGGAAACAAATAGTTGCCGAATGGTTGCCTGCAAATTCATATGAAATCAAAGAAGCACCTGAAATCTCCGTATACCATTGGTTTCCAAAATGCGAAAAGGAGAAACGGTATATTGAAATTTGGTTGCCGATAGAAAAATCGTAATAATCAATTCTGCCCTCAAAATGTAAAGGGTTCGAGTATAGAATGCTTTTGCGGAATAAGAATCCCCGTTCATAAGAACGGGGATTTTTACAAATAACAGCAAATAGGTTTTCACACCGAATACAGTACTCCGCCTAAAACTGCCGATATAAGTATAAGCAGTACAGGCGATATTTTTTTATCGGTTGCTTTTTTATAGATAAACGCGGTAAGTATTACCGCCGCCAAGATTATAAGTGCCGTTAAATTTGGCTTAAAAGTGTCGCCCAAAACAGATATATTTATGCCGACCGACAAAAACATAATTATCGCAGTTGCAAGTATAAGCCCTATAACGCAGGGACTTATTCCCGCCATAATGCCTTGAACGGCAGGGTATTTTATAAAGTTTTTAAGAAAAATGACTATGATAAGAATTATTATAAAAGCGGGCAACACAACACCGAGAGTTGCAAGGAAAGCCCCTAAAACGCCACCCTTATGTGAGCCGATAAAGGTCGCCATATTTATTGCAATAGGACCGGGTGTTGACTCCGATACCGCAATAAAGTTTAATAGTTCTGACTGTGTAAGCCAACCTTTAGAAACCGTTAGTTCGCGGATAAGTGATATCATACCGTAGCCACCGCCGAAAGACACCGCGCCTATTTCGAGAAAGGTAAGAAAAAGGTCAAGATAAATCATTTGCTTTCTTCCGCCTTTCTCTTTGTGATAAGGTAGAAAACAAGCCCTGCAAATCCGCTTATAATGATGTAGTAAATGGTTGAAAACTTAACCGCAAAAATGCTCAGAACTATCATACAAACTACCGTTACGGCAAGTATCAAAATGCTGAAAAGATTTTTCTTTATGCTCTTAAACATTTTAAGTCCCGCGGAAAATATGAGGTAAATTACGCACACCTGTATGCCTTTAAACGCATTTGCAACAAAGGTGAGCGATAAAAACTTGTCAAAGAAAAGAGAAATAACGTATATAATCGTAAAGGAGGGTATGCACATACCGAGCGTACCTACTATGGCACCTAAAACTCCTGCTGCTTTGTAACCGATATAGGTAGAGGAGTTTATTGCAATAGGTCCCGGTGTAGATTCGGCTATTACCACAAGGTCAAGAAATTCTTTTTCGCTTAACCACTTTTTGCGGATAACAAATTCGTCCTGCAAAAGAGAAATCATAGCATATCCGCCGCCAAATGTGAAAGCGCCGATTTTAAGCATACTTAAAAACAGTTTAACAACTGTTTTTGCTTTACTCAATGTTATTCTCCTCGCTTTCATTTGTATTGCTGTTACCGAGAATTCTTAAAGAAACCTCGCATTTCGGTATGCTTTTTGTAAGTTCCGCGGCAAAAGTATCCGCAATTTCTTTCATTTGCGAGTAGGTCATATCGGGAGCAAAACCTAAATTGAGGTCAACGTATACAACCCCACCGCTTACTCTTGACTGTACGTTTATTACGTGCTCATACTTTTCGTAGTGCGAGGTAAGTGTTTGTAAAATTGAAATCTGAACGTCTTCATCTGCCGATTTATCAAGTATAATACCAACCGTTTTGTTAAGACGCTTAACGGTGTTATAAAGCAAATATCCGCCAAGTGCCAAAGAAACAACAGGGGATAAATACCAAAAAATCTTTTTATCGCCGAAAAGTTGAATAAGTATCAAAGCCGAAAGGGAGGTAAGGTCGAACACAAGGTTTTTAAGGGCAACCGAATGTGCCGATTTCATAACAAGACTGTCAGACGAGCGGCAGATTTTACGTTGACGCCAAAATACAAATGCGTCACCAAGTACGTTAAGCACCTTAACAAATACCACGAATAAAAGGAAACTGCCAATAGGACGCGGAAAAATAAGGTCTTTAATCGCAAAGCCCAGCATAAGTACCAATGAAAGCACCATAACAAAGTCGCAAATCATTGAGGACATCGCCTCAATTTTACCGATGCCGTAATTGTATTGGTAGCGCAAATCTTTTTTAAGCCGCTTTGAAATGTATACTACGAGTAAATTACGAAGTACATTTCCGCTTGTGTCAATAAGGTCAACGAAAACAAGCACTGCCCTTGTGCTTATTGCGGAAAAGAGCAATGCAAAGAAATTCGGCAGTTCACCTAATAGGTTAAGTACCGAAAGTTTAAATTGACGGTCATATCCGTTGTTTTTGTTTTTCATATCATTTTTCCTTAAAAGTATTACTATATTATTTTACCACTTTTTTCTTTATTTTTCAAGACGCATGTAAATCACTGTTGAAATTTTTGCCGTTTCGGTATAAAATTATAGTGTTATCAAGGATATGCTAAAGGAGGATGTTTATGAATTTTTATATTGGAAATCCGCTTCAGACAAGAGGAGCAGAACAGTACGTTTTGCAAAACGGTAAGGGCGACGGTATGCATTTTTTGTACGTAAGAAACGGGCTCGGATTAGAGGCGTGGATATCGCTTGACCGTTGCGCAGACCTATCCCGTGTTTCATTTAAGGGCGACAATATGAATTTCTTTTCACCCTGCGGCTACGTAGCACCGCAGTATTATGACGATGTCGGCGAGGGATTTTTAAAGTCTTTCACCGCGGGATTTATGACTACCTGCGGTCTTGCCGCCTTAGGTGCTCCGAGTGTTGATAACGGCGAAGATTTGCCGCTTCACGGCACAATAGCAAATACACCGTCAGTCCTTAACGGTATCGAGGAAGACGATGAGGGCTTAACAATTAAAGCTACCGTTACTGATGCACGCATTTTCACAAGAAAATTAACTCTCCAAAGAACATACTATTTTTCGTATAAAGAAAACACTATTGCTTTTTCGGATAAGGTTACCAATATAGGTGATACGGAAAGTCCGTATATGGTACTTTACCACTGCAATATGGGTTATCCTTTGCTTGACGAAACAAGTACCGTTGTTATCCCTAACAACGGTATAACCGCAAGAACACAGAACGCGGCAGATACTATCAACACCGCGCTTGTTATGGAAAAGCCCCAAACCGCATTCGTTGAACGTTGCTATTTTTACGATGTAAAAGAGAGCGGCGGTCTTGCTCACGTCGGTATTTTTAACGATAAGATAAATAAGGGTGTAATGTTTGAATACGATAAAAAGCAACTACCGTATTTTACCGAGTGGAAAATGATGGGTAAAACCGATTACGTTTTAGGTCTTGAGCCGAGCAACAGTCCGCTTGAGAGCAGAAGCGCGTTAAGAAAAAGAGGCGAACTTAAGCAACTTAAACCTCTTGAGAGCGGAATTACCTCTTTAAAGTTTATTTTCACCGAAAATAAAAAAGTTTTAACCGACCTTTAATTTTTGCTAAGGATTTCGTATCTTTATGTTGCAATAAATTTAACGGTATGGTATAATAGATGCAGAAATCCTTGTGCAACAAGGATTTTGCACTTCGTGCAACGAATCTTCGATTCGTCTGCCTATTGAATCACATCGTAAAAATGCCCTTGCAAGCAAGCATTTTTACTTGTGGTATAATATCCCTATAGTATGGATTCGGAGGCAAATTATATGAAAAAGCAATTTACCGAGCCGATGGCAGAAAAAATCACATTGTTTAAGGGCGTTAAAAATTTTGACCTTATCCCATCATCTTCATTTATTCCTGCTGAGGAAAAAGATGAAATGAAAACCACAAGTGACTGGTCACCTTGGAAATAACAAAATAATTCTTGATTATTGATTTTGCTTGTGATATAATACCAAACGTTGCGAGCAAAATTATATATGCGCTGATAGCTCAGCTGGATAGAGCATCTGCCTTCTAAGCAGAGGGTCGGGGGTTCGAGT
>JAKSQL010000011.1 GCA_024404125.1 Clostridia bacterium | reverse complement strand
CGATTGTGATATACGGTTCTTCGATAGTTCACGGTACAGCCGCGTCAAGGCCCGGTCAAACTTATCCGAATATGTTATCGCGCTTTCTTAATATGAATGTGCTTAACATGGGACTTTCCGGCAGTGCATTGGCGGAAATACCCATAATGGAATATCTTGCAACGCTTGACATGTCGGTGTTTATATATGATTATGACCATAATGCGCCTACGGTTGATTATTTAAGGCAAACCCATAAACGCGGATATGAGATAATAAGAAAAGCAAAACCTGACGTGCCGATAATTATGGCTTCAAGACCTGATGTATCCACGGCTCTTGATAAAGAAGACGTACAGGAACGCAAGGAAGTAATAATAGACACTTACCGTTATGCCAAGTCAAAAGGGGATAAACATGTATATTTCATAGATGGCGAATCGTTTTTCAGAGGCAAGCACGAAAACGAATGCTCAATGGAAGGCGTACACCCTAATGACATAGGATTTATGTTTATTGCTGACAGTATGGAAGCAGCGGTAAAAACTGCATTAAGCGAATTATAAGGAGTATTAAATATGAAACAGTTTAAATCAGAATCAAAAAGACTTATGGATATGATGATTAACTCTATCTATACCCATAAAGAAATATTTTTGCGTGAGATAATTTCAAACGCTTCCGATGCGATAGACAAGTTGTATTTTCGTTCGCTTACCGACCAAAGTGTTGGTATAAACGCGGGCGATTTTGAGATAACGATAGAACTTGATAAGCAAAACAGAACTATCCTTGTGAGCGATAACGGTTGCGGCATGAGTGAGGAAGAACTTGATAAAAACCTCGGCACCATTGCAAAAAGCGGCTCGCTTGCATTCAAAAACGAGAATGAAAAGACCGAGAATGTTGATATAATCGGTCAGTTCGGTGTCGGATTTTACTCGGCATTTATGGTAAGCGATAAGGTTGTTGTAGAGTCTCTTGCTTTCGGCGCTGATAAAGCATACCGTTGGAGTTCAAGCGGGGCTGAGGGGTATACGATAGAGCCGTGCGATAAAGATACGGTAGGTACTACTGTTACTATGCATATCAAAGAGGATAATGGGGACGAAAAGTACAGCGAGTATTTAGACCAATATAAAATAAGCGAACTTATAAAGAAGTATTCCGATTATATCCGCCACCCGATTAAGATGGCGTTTGAAACCAAAAAAGCGGTTGAGGGCAAAGAGGGCGAGTTTGAAGACGTAACCGAAATCCGTACCCTTAACAGTATGATACCGCTTTGGAAAAAGAAAAAGTCTGAGGTAAAAGACGAGGATTACAACAATTTCTACAAAGAAAAATTCTTTGATTTTGAAGACCCCGCCAAAATAATACATACAAGCACCGAAGGTCAGGCAACCTTTAACGCGCTTATGTTTATCCCTGCGCGTACGCCGTTTGACTATTATACCAAGGACTACGAAAAGGGACTTCAACTTTACTCACGCGGAGTGCTTATAATGGATAAGTGTGCCGACCTTTTGCCCGACCATTTCAGTTTCGTTAAGGGACTTGTGGACAGTGAGGATTTATCGCTTAACATTTCCCGCGAAATGCTTCAGCATGACGGTCAGTTAAAACTTATCGCAAAAACACTTGAAAAGAAAATAAAAACCGAACTTGAAAAGATGCTCAAAAATGAACGCGAGGCATACGAAAAGTTCTTTAAATCGTTCGGTGTGCAACTTAAATTCGGCATTTATAACGGTTACGGAATGAACAAAGACCTGCTTAAAGACCTTTTGATTTTCGTATCCTCAAGCGAGAAAAAATACGTAACACTTAAAGAGTACAAAGAGCGTATGAAAGATACGCAGAACGATATTTACTATGCCTGTGGTGAAACGGTAGAAAAGATAGAGATGTTGCCTCAGTGTGACAGTGTTAAGGAAAAGGGCTTTGAGGTGCTTTACCTTACCGAAAATGTGGACGAATTCGCCCTTAAAATGATGGCGGATTATGACGGCAAAAAGTTTGTAAACATCTGTGACGAGCAGTTTGACCTTGAAAGTGAAGACGAAAAGAAAGCACTCGAACAGAAAAACACCGATAACAAGGAAATGTTTGAGGAGATAAAGAACGCGATAGGGGATAGCGTAAACGCGGTGCGCTTTACCTCAAAACTTAAAAATCACCCTGTATGCCTTACGAGTGAGGGCGGCATATCGCTTGAAATGGAGAAAACACTAAACTCAATGCCCGGAAATGAGCAGGGAATAAAGGCGCAAATAGTGCTTGAAATCAATGCCGAGCATCCGATTGGCGAAAAAATTATTTCTCTTTATAAAGACGATAAGGAAACCCTTAAAAAGTATTCAAAACTGCTTTATGACGAAGCGTGTCTTATAGGTGGCAGGTCATTAAACGACCCTGCCGAGCATAGCCGACTTGTAAGCGAACTTATGATAAAATAAAAAATGCGGCATAACCGCCGCAAGAACAGTTTGTTAAGAAATATTAAATCACCTCCGTAGGTTAAATACCCGCGGAGGTGATTTTTATGCTTTTAGAATTTAACGGTTTCTTTTAAAGTGTAATCTGTAAGTGAGTATACAAGTGTACCGTAGGGATTTACTATATAGAGGTAATCACCTGAATAAACACCCCTTGAATTTTCAAAGTAGCAGTAATAGTCATTTGTTTTATTAAATGTTTCAAGGAGATTTATATCAAGTTTGTTTACGAATTCTCCGTTTTCAAAAGAGTAAACTTTAAAATAGGCATTGCGTTTTTCGTAACTAATGCCTGCAAATCCGATAAGATTTTTTTTGACGTCAAGCATCACCGCTTTGTGAGAATAAAGCGCGGGGCTTGATTCCATTCCTAAAATCGCCGTTTTTGATTTTTCTATAACATTTGTTTTGTCAGAAATATCAAACATTGAAAGTTTTAAGTTTTCTATTGCTAAGGTAGTTACATTTGTATCACACCCTAACCCCAAAAGCATATTTTCGCCGTAAGGGTACATATATTCAGAAAATCCCGGCAGTTTAAGTTCACCTATTATTTTGGGATTTTCAGGGTCGCTTATATCTGCCGAAAACAGCGGGTCGTGTTGACGGAAGGTAACAAAGAAACAGGTATCTCCTATATACTGTGTTGAGTAAACTCTTTCACCCTGCGCTATTTTATCAATTTTTCCTATCTGCTTTAAATCTTTATCAAGTACGGTAAGCAATGAGTACTGTTCGCTTGTTTTAGAGCCGTATTTCGTGCTTACAAAAAAGAAATTACCTTTATGCTCGTTTATCGCAAATTGGTCTTCTAAAACACCCGTAACTTCTCCCTTTGCCTTGTAATTTATATTGCCGTTTTCAATTTCGAAACGGTAAACTTGAGTATCATTTTGTACGGGCAGTGCGGTATCAAAAACAGAAAAACTGCCGTTATAAACATCATTACTGCCTGCAATTATTATATTTTTGCCGCTGCAATAGATAATATCACTGCCGCCTAAAATTGAGCGGTTTGAAATAAGTGTTCCGCTTTCAACATCAAATCCGCCGATTACGGTATAAGAAGAATTGCAAATGTTTTTATAACTCATAATACTGTCAGCCGAGGCGCATTTTGTACGGTTTTCCACGTTAAAGGTAGGGACAAAGGTTTCGGGTTTCTCTTTATCTATATTATCAAGTACAATATCGTGCAATGTGATAAGATAAAGCTTGCCGTCTGCCATGCGGGAAGTCTTATATCCGCCGCTTTGCTTTATAATGTGCTTTTTAACGGGTGCGGCGGGGTTGGTTATATCAAACACTGAAAGTTTGGTTTCGGTTTTACTGTATTTGTAACTGTAATCGTAATTTGAGGATATTAAAACGGCGAGATTTTTGTATAGGTACATTTCTCTATATTGTTCGTTACTGCTGCCTGCAAGCGGGATTTTGCTTATAAGTTCTGACTTTTCGCCGCTTGAGGAAACTATATAAAAGGTATCTTCGTAAAGGTAGTAAATATATTTACCGTCTGTTTTTATTACGTCTGCTTCGTCAACATTTTCGACCTGAATGTTGGTGTGTGAATATTCTTCGGCAGTAGTTGCACTTTCAAGATCCGCAGGACTCGTACTTGTTTTGGATCCGTAATTATCGTCTGTAACATACTCATCTACCATATAACCGTCGAACACTTCTATTAACTTTTGCTTCGTTCTGTATTCTTTTAAGTTATTAAATATATCGGCATAGGTAAGGTTGTTTACCGTTTCGTTTTTGCCTGCCTTTTTGATATTTACCGATGTTTTCGGTATAAAAATACTGCATAAAACTATTGCCGCCACCGCTACCGCCGCAAAACTTATGCGATAGGGCAAAGCGCGGTTTGTGTGCTTTTCGTCAAACTTTTTACTGTCCTTTATATTGCTTAAAATGCGCTCTTTTGTTTCATTATCAATAGAAATATTATCAAATGCTTTTTTGTAATCGTCTTCAAACATCAAAATTCAACTCCTTCAAGTTTGTTTTTAAGCAGTCCTCTCGCTCTTAGAAGGCGGGATTTTACTGTGGAGGGTTTAGATGATAGAATATCGGATATTTCGTTTACCGAAAATCCGCAGTAATAGTGCAGATGAATAACCGTACGGTATTTAAGCGGCAACGATAAAACCGCGCTTAAAGTATCGCTTTCTTTCATTTCATAGGGTATATTCTCGTCTATCGGCGCGGTCTTTTTAAACCATGCGCTCGTAAGCAGACTTTTACTGCAATTTACGGTTATTTTTATAAGCAGCGCTTTTGTATGCTCACTATCGGTCGGTTTGTTTTTACATTTCATAAAACGTACAAAGGTTTCCTGCAATATGTCCTCCGCATCATATTTGTTTTTTACCCTTGCAAAAGCAAGACGGTAGACCATATCGGAATACTCATTGAATACCGCGTCAGGAGAAAAAATATCTTCCATTCTTATCCACCTCCGTATATAAAACTTTTCAAAACTTTAAAAGGTTGCATTTATTATAAAAAAAGCCCCTTTAATTTTTAAAGGGGCAGAAGAGTGTCGACAAAGCGCCACTCTTTTGGACGGTGACCCCGCTCACTCAAAGGGCTATGCCCTTTGGATTGCGCTCTGTCCCCGCCAATACCACCCCTGTGCCCTTAAAAATCGCCTTGAAAAGAAGATTTTCGCTTATAATGTGTTTTTCCGCCGCACGTGTCACCGGAAAAACAAAATGCGGCTTACCGCCGCAAAAAAGTCAATGCATAGTTTGGTTACAATGCAAAATCCCCTTTAATTTTTAAAGGGGCAAAAATTTTGTTTATATCTTAAAAAGCATATCACCGTAACTCGGATACGGCCAGAAGTCGCGGGAAGTAATGCTTTCCGCCTTATCCGCGTATTTTCTTATGTTCTGCATAATGTAAAGCACCTCATTGTGATAAATTTCGGCGCTCTCACAAAGTAAGTCGGCATTTTCGGCTTTCTTTAATGCTTTTTCAAGATTTGCTATAAGGGTGTATATAAGTTCGTTGCAGTCGTTAAGTTCCTTTGCTATGTCAAGTTCAACATTAGCGGAATTAAGTTTTGCTTTTTTCTCGGCACAGTCACAAAGATGCGCAGTGTAGTCGCTTATGGCAGGCACTATGTCCCGCTTAACCATTTCAAGCAACGTAAGCGCCTCTATGTGCAAAATTTTGCAGTAGTTTTCGTATGCTATATCACTTCTGCAAACAATTTCGGTTTTGTTGTATACACCGTGATGCTCAAAGAGTTTTATGTTTTCTTCTTTTGTAAAATAGGGTATTGCATCGACTGTACTCTTAAGATTTAAAAGTCCTCTGCTTTCTGCTTCCTTTTCCCATTCGGAAGAATATCCGTCACCGCCGAAAAGTATTTTTTTGTGTTCTTTTACTGTTGTTACAAGCAGTTCTCTTACCGCACAGTCAAAGTCCTGTGCGTTTTCAAGTGTATCGGCAAACTCCTCAAAGGTATCGGCAACTATGGTATTTAAGATTATGTTGGCATCGGATACCGAGGAAGCAGACCCTAACATTCTAAACTCAAACTTATTTCCCGTAAAGGCAAACGGAGAGGTACGGTTGCGGTCGGTATTATCCTTTTTGATGTATGGTATTGTTTGCGTACCTACCGACATTTTAACCTTTTCGCAGTCGTTGTGTCTCTCGCCTTTTTCTATGGCTTCAAGAATATCGGTAAGGTCATCGCCCAAATACATCGAGATTATGGCAGGCGGTGCTTCATCGGCACCTAAACGGTGGTCGTTACCTGCGGAAGAAACGGAAAATCTCAATAAATCCTGATGTTCGTCAACCGCCTTTATTACGGCGCAAAGGCAGAGCAAAAAGAGCATATTACTGCTCGGATTTTTACCCGGTTTTAACAGGTTTATACCCGTATCAGTTGATATAGACCAGTTGTTGTGCTTGCCTGAGCCGTTTACACCGTCAAACGGTTTTTCGTGCAGTAAGCAAACAAGATTATGCTTATCCGCCACCTTTTTCATTATCTCCATAGTAAGTTGGTTATGGTCGGCGGCAATGTTTGTAGTGGTAAAAACGGGCGCTAACTCGTGTTGAGCGGGTGCTGCCTCGTTGTGTTCGGTTTTTGCAAGCACACCGAGTTTCCAAAGTTCACTGTCAAGTTCTTTCATAAATGCCGCAACACGCGGTTTTATAACACCGAAATAATGGTCGTTCATCTCTTGACCTTTAGGCGGTTTTGCGCCAAGCAGTGTTCTGCCGCAGTACATAAGGTCGGGACGAAGTGAGAACATATCCTTATCTATAAGAAAATACTCTTGCTCCGCGCCTACGGTTACATTTATATGCTCAATATCTTTAAGACCGAAAAGTTTAACAATTCTGAGTGCTTGCTTATTTATTGCGTCCATACTGCGAAGTAGGGGTGTTTTTTTATCGAGCGCCTCGCCGCCGTATGAACAAAACGCGGTAGGTATGCAAAGGGTATTATCCTTAACAAAGGCAAACGAACTCGGGTCCCAAGCGGTGTAGCCCCTTGCTTCAAAAGTGGCACGCAGTCCCCCTGAAGGGAAAGCCGATGCATCCGGCTCACCCTTAATAAGTTCTTTTCCCGAAAATTCCATAAGTATATGCCCATCACCCTTAGGCACTATAAAACTGTCGTGCTTTTCTGCGGTGATACCCGTCATCGGTTGAAACCAATGGCAAAAATGAGTAGCACCCTTTTCGGTCGCCCAATTTTTCATAGTTTCGGCAACGGTATCGGCAATGCTTATATCTATGCCTACCCCTAACGATATTGCCTTTTTAAGTGCGGTGTATGTATTCTTAGGCAGTCTTTCTTTCATAACACAGTCGTTAAATACCATACTGCCGAAAATTTCGTCTATTCTTTCCAAAATAATACCTCCGAGAAATAATAACAAGTAACATTATAAAGTTATATAACTTAAATTGCAATATTTTGTTTGCAAATACTTAAAATTTAAAAAATAAAGTAAATTGGTTTAATTATATGAATATAAAAAGCATTTTACTTAATTTTATAAAGTAAAATGCTTTTTGCTTTATTTCCAATAGTAGAATACGGTTTCGCCGAGGGACACCATATTATATAACTGTATACCTTTTTGATACAGTATTGTGGCAAGGGTATTGTTGTAGGTACTCATATTACCTGCGAACGATTCGTAGGTAACGTCACTTAAAAAGGCAAACTGTAATTCTTTCATACCTTTTTGGTTAGCCGCGATTATGGCATTCGCCGCCTGCTGCATATCTGATGAAATTGTAAGAATGTAGGGCGAACATTGATAGTTAAAATAATAATATGTTGTGGCTTTGCAGGCATCGCTAAAGAAATTATAACTCATAGCATTGGCATCTTGACCGCCAAAGGATACTTTTGAAACGTGCGCCGAAATATTGCAACTTTTTCCTATAACCGCATCGGTTGCATTAAAATAGCAATGTGAAATAAAAGTACCGTTACTGCCTAAATTTTGGTCATCATTCGTAGTATCAACGTGATACCAGTCGTTTCCGAGTTTTACTTTATTCCACATATGTCCTTCAAGTTTACCTGAGGAATTGAGTGCTACACCGTTAACAAGCACGCAGGCAATATTTTTCTTGTTGCAAAGCAGTTGGAATGCTCTTGAATATCCCTCGCACACCGCCGCGCGCTTTACAAGGGCACCGTAAGAAGTAAACTGCAAGCCGTCACCTGAATTAACGTAGTCAACCGCAGAACAAATACTGTCGTGAATTGTAAGTTCGTTTGAATATATATCGCCGTTGCATTTTGAAAGTATTGCATTAACGGCGGCATTAAGCTGCGCTTCCATACCCGCTTTTTGACTTTTTTGGATAAGATAGTCACTGCTTTGTCCGTTTTGTGAGAACTTAAATGCCACGCAGGTTTCGTTCTTTCCGTTATCTCCTATAGCATACGTGCTCGGCATCCAGAAAAGTTCGGGGAAATCGTAAAGTAAAGCGCGGTATGCAACGGCAACGTCATTATTTATATCAGCATAAGTAGCGCCGAGGCTTACAAAGCCCTCGGTCATATCAACCGCCATACTGTAAAGTTTACTGTAATGCTCTTTTTGTTTTGCATTAAGACTGTCAAGGGCTTTCGGTGCGGGGCCACTATGAGGTACCGGCACCTGTTTTATTTGTTTTACATCACCTGTTGATACCGATACGTTAGTTGCGGCGGTAGTACCGCCTGAAGTGGCACTCGGTGCTTTATTATTCCCCGTTATCTTTGAAGCGGTAGGTTGCTTTGCAGATGAAGATTCCGTTGTTGCTTCACTGCCGCCCGAAGACGCATCACTCGTTACTTTTGAGACAATATCTGAAGTAACATCAATAACCGAAGAATTTGCATCTTTTGAAACGCGTTTACATCCGCATAAAAATATCAAGAGTGCCAAAGCAAGAGGGATAAGTTTAATTTTTTTCATAATGTAACTCCTAAAACTATAATTGTGTTATTCTTAAACACATTTCTTCAATGTATTTTGAAAAGTTGTAACATTCGGGTACTGTAAGGTCGGTATCGCATAGGTCTATTATCAAAGAAAACTGCGAGGTTGAAAAGCCGTCTTTTGAAATCCGTTCAAGCACCGCGCGTACAATGGCTTTTCGCAAATCAGCGGTAGTGTTATAAGACACTTTATCAATAATTTGTACTCCCGTAAAACGTAATATTTCACCGTTTTCGTAAAGTTCTATACCGCCTACACTGTCTACTATCTCTTTTATTGCGTTATAGTCACAGACAACTGTTTTATCCGCTATATAGCCGAAATACTCTTTTTTTGTACTGTCATTTTCCTCAATATCAACCGTTACAACTTTCATATCGGTAAAGTCAAGGAAAATAAGTTCGGCACTGCCGTCCGAAAAACAAAACTTTATTCCGCAGTTTTGCGGTACTTTTGAATACGGCACGTTATTTTGCTTTGTGTCCGCGCGATTTTCTTCTCTTTTTGCCGAGATTTTAAGGTAACCGTATGCAAAAGACGAAAACAGTATAGCGCAAATAACTACCGTATAGATAACGCTGAAAACTTTTTTCTTCATAATATCAGTCCTTCTTTCAACTGATATTATGTGTAGCGAGTGCATTACATATTTATAAATTCGAGTATATCGGAAATCACTTTTTCTTTAAGCGAGTCTTTTAAAATTTCGTGGCGGCAATTTTCGTAAAGTATGATGTTTGCCGTATGTCCAGTTTTTATAAGACGGTCGAAAACTTTCTTTACACCCTTTCCGTAATCGCCTACGGGGTCATTGTCACCCGCAATAAGTAAGGTGGGTAAATCTTTTCTTAAATCATTATACCATTTATCAAGGTTGCAGAGTTTATTGAGTGTTACGAGGTCGCGCAAAGCACTTAAAGTAAAGTGGAAATTGCAGTATTTATCATTTTCATAGGCATCAATAACCGCACTGTCTTTTGTAAGCCAGGCAAATTTTGAATTTTCTTTAAAACGCTTATTGTAAGCACCGAAAATAATGCCTTCCGTAAAAAGTGAATGTGCCTTTTCGCCTTTTATGAGTTTAATAACGTCAATCATAAAAAGACCTATATCGCAGGCGGGATTAGGTCCTGCTGTTCCGCATACAATAAGTTTTGATATATCGCCGTTAAATTTGGGCGCTGCAAGACGTACTATAAAAGAACCCATACTGTGCCCCATAAGTATATATTTTTTATCGGGGTATTCCTTTTTAACCTCGTTTGCAACTGCCAAAACATCATCAACAAGATATTTGTATCCGTTTTTGCGGGCGATAAATCCGAGTTCGCTTTCATCCTTAGTTGATTTTCCGTGGCCTAAATTATCAACGCCGAAACAAATATAGCCCTCGGTTGCTATTGCTTCAAAAAGCATTTTGTAACGGTCAATATATTCCGTCATACCGTGGACTACGTGAAAAAGTCCCTTTATTTCACCGCTTGGAATATATATTTTGCCTTTAAGAGTGTGTATGCCGTCAGTAGATTTAACATTAAGTTCTTTTACTTGATAAGACATAAGTTATTCTCCTTTTGAAAATACTTTTGTGCTCTTAATTGCTTTTTGCCAACCCTTTAAAAGTTCTTCTCTTTTAGCGCCTTTAATTTGCGGCTTAAAGGATTTATAGTCGCCGTTAAGGTTAAGTGTATGTTCTCTGTCTTTAAAAAATCCGCAGGTAATACCCGCTATAAAACAAGCCCCGAGCGCCGTTGCCTCACTGTCAGACGGCACTAAAACTTCAAGCTTTGAAATATCGGCTTGGAACTGCATAAGAAGTGAATTTCTTGCAGCCCCGCCGTCTGCTTTAAGAGAGGTGATATCTATGCCCGAATCGGCTTTCATAGCCGATATCAAATCGTTTGTTTGGTATGCTATTGATTCAAGGGCGGCTCTTATAATGTGATTTTTATTACTGCCTCTTGTAAGGCCTACCATAGTGCCCGTAGCGTACATATCCCAATAAGGTGCGCCGAGTCCCGAAAAAGCGGGGACTATATAAACACCGGCTGTATCCTCTACCTGCCTTGCCGCACTTTCGCTCTCTTTTGCGGACTTTATAAGGCAAAGTTCGTCTCTTAACCACTGGATTACCGCACCGCCTATGAATACACTGCCTTCAAGAACGTAATTTTGTTTTTCGCCGTCAAGCGTGGCGCCTAAAGTGGTAACAAGACCGTTTTTGCTTACCGCGGCTTTTTCACCCGTATTCATAAGCAAAAAGCAACCTGTACCGTAGGTGTTTTTTATATCGCCCGCGTTATAGCATTTTTGACCGAACAAAGCGGACTGTTGGTCACCGGCAACACCGCAAATAGGTATCTTTTCGCCTAAAATTTCGGCATCACCGAAATAGTGACCGCTCGGGTATACGCAAGGCAGCATACTCATAGGGATAGAAAGTTCGTCAAGCAATTTTTTATCCCAAGTAAGTTTATGAATATCAAAAAGCATAGTTCTTGAAGCATTGGTATAATCGGTCGCGTGTATTTTGCCGTTTGAAAGTTTCCACATAAGGAAAGTATCTATTGTGCCGAATAACAAATCGCCTTTTTCGGCTTTTTCTCTCGCACCCTTTACGTTATCAAGTATCCACTTTATTTTGGTGGCGCTGAAATACGCGTCTATTTTAAGTCCCGTAGTGGCGGTCACGTAATCGGAAAGACCTTTTTTTACAAGGTCTTCGCAAATATCCGCAGTTCTGCGGCATTGCCAAACAATAGCATTATAAACGGGAATGCCAGTATTTTTATCCCAAACAACAGTAGTTTCACGTTGATTTGTTATGCCTATTGCCTTAATTGATTTAGGCGATATATCGGCGTTTTTAAGCGCATCGGTTATGGATTTTACCTGTGATGAATAAATTTCCAAAGCATCGTGTTCAACAAATGTAGGTCTTGGATATATTTGAGTAAACTCATACTGCGCTACCGAAACCGAATTTCCGTTTTTATCAAAGATAATTGCACGGGTACTTGTAGTACCCTCGTCAAGAGTTAAAATGTATTCCGGCATTTTTTGACCCTCCGTAATTATACCTTTATTCTCGGCACTCGCTTTGAGATGCCGCAAACTATTTCGTAGTTAATTGTATCTGACATATCGGCAAGCGCTTCCACGCGTAAATCTTTGCCGAATAAAATAACCTCGTCACCTAATTTTACGTTTTCAATGTTTGTTACGTCAACTGCCATTTGATCCATACAAACTCTGCCTACGATATATGCCTTTTTACCGTTTATCAAGACGTAACCCTTATTGGAAAGCGCCCTCGGATAGCCGTCTGCATAACCTACCGCAACGGTTGCAATTTTCATTCGCTTTTGTGCCGTAAATGTTCTGCCGTAACTTACGGTTTCACCCTTTTTAATTTCCTTTACCATGGAAACCGTGGACTTTAAGGTCATAACCGGAATAAAATTCTCTGTAAGTTTAAGGTCGCTTGAAGGTTTAAGTCCGTAAAGAATAATTCCCGGACGGGACATATCAAGATGCTTATCATTATCAAGACAAAATGCCGCAGAGTTGCAACAATGTACAAATTCAGGATTTAATCCCGCTTTTTTAATAAGGTCAACACCTTTGGCAAATCTTTTGTACTGCAAATCTGTAAAACCGTCTTCACTTGCGGGGGTACGGTCGGAAACCGCAAAATGAGTAAATATTCCCTCAGGTATTAAGTTTTCAAGCTTTGCGCATTTTATGGCGGCAGCTATGCCTAAAAGATTACTGTCCCTCAAATCAAAACCGATTCTGCCCATACCAGTATCAAGTTTTATATGAATTTTGATTTTTACGTTTTGTTTCTTTGCATCGTTTGAAAGTGCCAAAGCAAACTCTTCCGAATATACACACTGTGAAATATCGTATTTTGCGAGTGTGCCTGCAAGTTCGGGTGGGGTAAACCCTAAAATAAGTATCGGTTTTTTAATACCGATGTCACGCAGTTCTATTGCTTCTTCTATGTTTGATACGGCAAACGCGTCCGCACCTGCCTTATCAAGCACGGGGATTACAATATCCGTGCCGTGACCGTAACAGTCGGCTTTTACTACCGCCATTATAAGACTTTTTCCCGCCTTATTTTTGATTATTTCAAAATTGTGCTTTATAGCGGCGGTATCTATTTCCGCCCAAGTTCTTTTCAAAAAGTCCAAAGAAAACCCCTCTTTAAAGATGAAGTAATTTAACAATTTTTTCGGGCAATACGGTCTTTATTTCCCTTATGTTTATAAGAAGGAAAATACCGCCCATAATAATGCCCGATACTGCGATATATAAAACGTGCATAAGTCGCGGTGCATTTGCGTTTACAATGTATTTGTTGAAGAGTATTCCGATTACAATAAGCAATGCAAAGGATATAACCGCTTTCGGCATTGCCTTAAAGGTATCGGTAAATGTTACACTCATATTCTTTTTAAGATGCGAAAGGCTTAAGTATGTTGAAATCAAAAATCCGACAAGTGTCGCAAGTATTGCGCCGTGGTATGCTTTAAGACCTAATTTTGCAAAGCCATACATAAACGGCACGTCAAGTAAAAGATTTAAAACAAGTCCCGTAATAACGCTCTTATAGATTATCTGCTTTCGGTTAAGACTTTGCATAAGAGAGTTAAGCACCATATAAAGACAGTCAAACACAGTAACCAATATACTGAATTTAATTACCGAGGGACCTATTTGGGATTTGCCGTAGAATACTGTCCAAAAACTGTTTGCCATAAGACTTATAAAGAGTGATAACGGAGCAATAATCAGCAAAATCATTTTAAGGCACTTATTTAAGTTTTCATTTACAAGTTTCATATCGCCGTTAGTATAGTCGGTTACTATGTGCGGGATAAGACTTACTATAAGTCCCGTTGAAACGGCGGTGATAATTGCATTGAATTTTGTACCCCAGGTTGTAAACACACTGCTTACAAATTCGGTGTCTTTACCCGAAAAGCCGAGTTTAGGCAGAGTGCGTAATACGAGTATCATATCGGTTGTGGTGTAAAGGGTATTTGCGATATTTATGATAATAAAGGGTATCGCGCATACGATAATATCTCTGATAATTTCCTTATCGCGTGCCTTGTTTTTTTGCGGATTTATTTGCAAACTCAATTCGGCGCGGTTGTTTTTAACCGTTACGGTGAGATACAAAAATGCTATAAGCGCGCCTACACCTGCCGCCAAAAGAGATACGCCCACCGCGTATTTGACTTTCGCTTTTATAACGTAAACCGCAATAAAACTGCCCAAAAGTATTACTGCGATACGAACGAACTGTTCTATTACCTGACTTAAGGACGGTTGACTTATATACTTATGCCCCTGCAAGTATCCTCGCTTAATACTTAACATCGGTACTATCAGCAAAGTAAAGGATATGCAGCGGATAACGAAAACAACGTCCGAAAACGAGTTGCCTTCCTTAATTTCGCCGATTATCAGTTTTGCCATAGGGCCTGCGAAAATAAAGCATACAAGGAAAGATACAACCGAGAAAGCAACTATAACATAGGTCGCGATTTTATACATTCTGACCTTTTTTTCAATTTCGCCCAAAGCATTGTATTCGCTTGCGAGTTTGCATATCGCAAACGGAATACCAACACTTGAAACGGTAAGAAAAACGTTATAAATGTTGTACGCATAACCGTATAGCGCACCGCCGCTGTCGCCTATAATCTGCTTAAAGGGGATAACGTATATTATGCCGAGTATCTTACTTATGAAAATACAGGCGGTAGCGATAAATGCGCCCTCTAAAAATGTGGACTTTTTAAGTTTACCC
>JAKSQL010000109.1 GCA_024404125.1 Clostridia bacterium | reverse complement strand
CGAACATATCTCTCGCACCGAAAATCGAATTATCGTTACGGTTATAAATTACAAAAGCGAACATACCGCGAAGTTTATTTATAAGGTCTTCGCCCCACTCTTCAAACCCATGGAGCAACACTTCACTGTCGGAGTTATTGACAAAGGTATGCCCCGCCTTTAAAAGTTCGTCGCGTAAATCTTTGAAATTATATATCTCGCCGTTAAAGGTAAGTACCAAAGACTTATCCTCATTGAACATCGGTTGGTCACCTTCGGCAAGGTCTATTATACTTAATCTTCTGAAACCCATGGCAATATTTTCGTCAATAAACTTACCCGCCGAATCGGGACCGCGGTGAACTATACGGTCCATCATCTTTTCAAGCACCGTACCGTCATCGCTTATTCTGTTTGTAAAACCTACAAATCCGCACATAAACTTTTTTACTTTCTCCTTAAAATATTTAACAAATACATATTATACACTATTTTTTTTGATTTGTCTTTATTTTTTTGAAAATGAGGTTACTTATTATTCCTACTGTCGCCCCGCTTAATGCTCCCGTTACCACAAGTACGGGAAAATAAAAGAGTACGCCCGTACCTATAAATATTATTCCCGCAAACATTTGCACTATGTTATGTATAACTCCCGCCGCCGTACTTACCGCTACGGTACTGAAAAAATTTATTTTTGCCATAAGGCAGGTAAAAAGGAGAGAAATAATACCTGCACTGAACGAAAACGCAAAAGAAACCGCCGAACCGAAAAGCAAAGCCGACAGTATTATTCTTACCGAATTTATTAAAAGCGCGCCTTTAAAGTCACCCTTATATGCAAAAATAACACAAACGGCATTTGAAAGCCCTAATTTTACTCCGGGGGCTATAAAGTCAAGCGGTAAAAGACTTTCAAGAAACGAAAGCGCAAGGCAGACCGCCGAAAAAACACCGTAAAGGCAAAGTTCTTTTACTTTATCTCCACTATAACCTTGTTTGGCAGACATACTATAACCTCACCCGCTTTCGATATCTTTTTATGCTTTACGCAAATCTGATTTTTACAGTTTGCGTATTCAACAAAAACTTCTTTATTTTTTATTGTTACCACATTACTTTTAAGGTCTACCGTTTTATCAATAAAAATACTGCCCGTAAATACGGTTTTATTGTTTTTCTTTACGACTACGGTTTTACCCTTACTTGCGGTGATATTAAGCACAATAAATCCGACTGCCGCCATAACGGCAATCAAAGCAAAGATTATTATATCTTTCTTTTTAATCATGTGTATCACCGAAGTTATTTTAACATATCTTTACAAAAAAAGAAAGTCAATGTATAATAACGGTATGAAAAAGTTTTTTGTTTTATTTTTAAGTACTGTGCTTATTACTTTATGCGGTTGTGCAAAAAGTGAAATAAGCGACACAAAGTTTTTACTTAACACCGTAGTAAGCGTTACCGCTTTATGCGATGACGACACCCTTGACGGTGCTTTTTCGCTATGCGAAAATTATGAAGATGTGTTCAGTCGTACAAAAAAAGGTGCCGAACTTCAAAAGATAAACGGCAGTAATACCGAAAAGGAAATATCAAGTGAGTTGTCCTACGTTATAAACCGAGGACTTTATTTCGGAGATGTTTCAAACGGACTTTTTGATATTTCGGTATGCCCCGTTTCGAGTTTATGGGACTTTAACGGCGAAACTCTTCCAAACGGTGAAGAAGTTAAAAATGCTGTTAAAAATATAAATTACAGGGACATAAAGCTTTCGGGAAATGCTGTAAATTTAAACGGTAAAAGTATAGATTTGGGCGGTATAGCAAAAGGATATATTGCCGATAAACTAAAAGAGTATTTTATTAAAAAAGGTGTAAGCGAAGCAATAATCGACCTTGGCGGCAGCATAACCTTTATAGGTAAAGAAAAAACGGTGGCGATAGCAAAACCGTTTTACGAAAACGAATATTCGGGATATATAAAGGTTAAGGATAAAAGCATTGTGACATCGGGAGTATACCAACGCTATATAAAAAAAGGTGATAAAATTTATCACCACATACTTAATCCGAAAACCGGATATGCCGCCGAAAGCGATTTACTTTCGGCAACGGTTATATGCGACAGTGCAACCGATGCAGATGCACTCGCTACGGTATGTATTTTAAAAGGTCTTGACGGCGCAAAAGAACTTATAGAAAGCACAAAAAACACCGAAGCCGTATTTATTGACGTAAACTACAGCGCATATCACACTTCGGGGCTTTTAAAAAGCGGCAAAAACTACCGACTTAAAAAATAATACTTTATTTGTTCATAAATATTTAGTATAATAGTTTTATATATTATTTGTGAGGTTAGAAAATGGGATTACTTCGTGCATTGTTTGGAAATTACAGTGAAAAAGAAATAAAAAGAATTACCCCTATTTGCGATAAGGTTTTGGCGCTTGAAGAAGAATACAAGGCGCTTTCAGACTCGCAACTCAAAGCCAAGACAGACGAGTTTAAGGAACGTCTTAATAATGGCGAAACGCTTGATGATATTTTGCCCGAGGCATTTGCAACCTGCCGCGAAGCAGCGTACAGAGTGCTTGGTATGCGCCACTTTCCCGTACAGATACTCGGCGGTATAGTGCTTCACCAAGGCAGAATAAGTGAAATGAAAACCGGTGAAGGTAAAACCTTGGTTGCAACACTTCCCGCCTACCTTAATGCGCTTTCGGGAAAAGGTGTTCACATAGTTACGGTAAACGATTACCTTGCAAAGCGTGACAGCGAGTGGATGGGCAAACTCTACCGCTTTTTAGGGCTTTCGGTAGGTCTTATTATTCACGGGCTTGATAACGACGAGAAAAAAGCCGCTTATGATGCGGACATCACCTACTGTACAAATAACGAACTCGGTTTTGATTACTTAAGAGATAATATGGTAATCTATAAAGAAAACAAGGTTCAGCGCGGCCACAATTTTGCTATTGTGGACGAGGTGGACTCTATCCTTATAGACGAAGCGCGTACCCCGCTCATAATTTCAGGTCAGGGTGATAAATCGACCGACCTCTATACAAGCGCAAACTCGTTTGCCCGCTCACTTAAAATGGTAAAGGTAAAAGAAATGGACGATAAGGCAAGTGACGAGCAAGCGGATTATGACGGCGATTATGTAGTAGACGAAAAGGCACGTACCGCAACACTGACCCCCGAAGGTGTTAAAAAAGCGGAACAGTATTTTAAAATAGATAACCTAAACGACAGTGAGAATATAGAAATCGCGCATCACGTAAATCAGGCGATACGCGCCCACGGTATTATGAAACGTGATGTTGACTACGTTGTTAAAGACGGCGAGGTTATTATAGTTGACGAATTTACGGGACGTCTTATGTTCGGGCGCCGTTACAATGAAGGACTGCATCAGGCAATAGAGGCAAAAGAGGGTGTTAAGGTAGAAAGGGAGTCCAAAACCCTTGCTACCATTACATTCCAAAACTTTTTCAGACTCTATTCAAAACTCTCAGGTATGACCGGTACCGCCCTTACCGAAGAAGCGGAATTTCAGGAGATATACAAACTTGACGTTGTTGAGATACCTACCAACAAACCGCTTGCACGTATTGACGAAAACGATGCCGTATACAAAACTGAAAAAGGCAAATACGAAGCGGTTATTGAGAGGATACTTGAAAGTAACCAAAAAGGTCAACCCGTACTTGTAGGTACGGTTACCATAGAAAAATCCGAACTCTTATCTTCTATGCTTAAAAAACGCGGTATAGCCCATAACGTGCTTAACGCGAAGCATCACGAAAAAGAGGCGGAAATAATAGCGCAGGCAGGCAAATACGGCGCGGTTACCATTGCTACTAATATGGCGGGCCGCGGTACCGATATTATGCTTGGCGGTAATGCCGAATATCTTGCAAAAGCGGCTTTGCGCCACGATGGATTAAGCGAGGAAATAATCGCCGAGGCAACAGGTTTCGCCGATACAACCGATAAAGATATTATCGCGGCAAGAAAGTCTTTTAAAGAATATTACGATAAATTCAAAGCAGAAATT
>JAKSQL010000108.1 GCA_024404125.1 Clostridia bacterium | reverse complement strand
GAATGGTATAACGGCGGTATGGAACATACCACATTGCATCTGCTTTACAGTAGATTTTGGCATTTGTTTCTTAATGATATCGGTGTAGTTCCCAATGCTGAACCGTATGCAAAGCGAACAAGTCACGGTATGATTTTGGGTGAGAACGGCGAAAAGATGTCAAAATCACGCGGAAACGTAATAAATCCCGATGACATTATCAGAGATTACGGCGCTGATACTATGCGTGTTTACGAAATGTTTATCGGTGATTTTGAAAAGGCGGCACCGTGGAGTATGTCCTCAATAAAGGGCAGTAAGAGATTTCTTGAAAAAGTATTCTCGCTTAATGAATGTCTTGTAGCGGGGGACAGTTACCGTAAAGAAACCGAAACCGAATTCCATAAGACGATCAAAAAAGTATCAAGCGATATTGAAAATCTTAAAATGAATACTGCGATAGCATCGCTTATGTCACTTCTTAACACCGTTACCGCAACGGGTAGCATAAATAAAGCCGAACTTAAAGACTTTATTATTATGCTTAATCCTTTTGCGCCGCACATTACCGAGGAAATGTGGGAAATTGCAGGGTTTGGCGGTATGTTAAACGAAGCAAAATGGCCTGAGTTTGACGAAAGCAAATGCGCCGATTCATCGGTAGAAATCGCAGTACAGGTTAACGGCAAGATAAGAGCGAGGATAAACGTACCTGCCGATATATCAAACGATGACGCAATAGCACTTGCAAAGTCGCAGGGAAATGTTGCGGCAGAGATTAAGAATAAGACGGTTATCAAAGAACTTTATATACCCAAACGTCTTGTAAATATAGTAGTTAAATGATTTAAAACCCCAACAAAAAATTGTTGGGGTTTTTTGAGAGTGTCGACAAAGCGCCACTCTCTTGGACGTGGATGCCGTTCGCTCGAAAACCTTTGGTTTTCGGACTGCGCTCTATCCCCGCCAATACCACCCCTGTGTTCTTGAAAATCGCCTTGAAAGGACGATTTTCGCCTATAAGGAGTTTTTTCGCCGCACATGTCGCCGAAAAAAACAATAGCAGTTAACCGCTCAAAAAACAGTCGACCGCGTTGCTTTGTCTGCGCTCTGACCCCAACAAAAAATTGTTGGGGTTTTTTTCTAATTTTCTCTTGACAATGGGGTATATTATTGATATAATATTTAAGCTGTCTAAATGATCCATTAGCTCAGCTGGCAGAGCACATGACTTTTAATCATGGTGTCCGGGGTTCGATTCCCCGATGGGTCACCAAGAATCGACAAATCTCAACAGAGGTTTGTCGATTTTTCACATTTACCTCAAAATAACTTGCGAAAGATAAAGGTGTTAGTTATATGTATGCTTTACTTGCGTTCTTACCGATACTTTTTTGTGTAGTGGTAATGGCAGTTTTTAATTTTCCCGCTAAAGTTGCGTTGCCGATTTCGTGGGCAATGGCGTGTGTTTTCGGATTTATTTTCTGGAAAATGAGTTTAATAAAACTTATTGCTTATTCTATTGCGGGACTGTTAAATTCAATAGACGTAATTATCATTATATTCGGTGCGATTCTCGTTATGAACACCTTAAAAAAATCAGGCGGTATGGCATCTATAAACAATGGCTTTAAAAAGGTCAGCATTGATGCGCGAATTCAGGCGATAATTGTCGGCTTTATGTTTGCTTCGTTTATTGAGGGAGCCGCCGGTTTCGGTACACCTGCAGCACTTGCGGCACCGCTTCTTGTAAGTCTCGGTTTTCCGCCTGTTGCAGCGGCAACTACTGCACTTATTTGTGACAGTACTGCGGTTTCGTTTGGCGCAATAGGTACACCGGTCGCGCAGTCTATTGCCTGCCTCGGCAGTGAAATCGCAACCGATAAGTTTTGTGCGGATTTATCTTTTTATACCGCTCTTTCTCACGCGGCTATGGGAATTTTTGTTCCCTTTATGGCAGTTGCATTTATGTGTAAGTTTTTCGGTAAAGAACGTTCCTTTAAACCTGCACTCGCAGTGTTGCCGTTTGCGGTATTTGCAGGGCTTTGCTTTACTGTTCCGTATGTAGCAATATCCGCATTGTTCGGGTATGAATTTCCTTCATTGCTCGGTGCTTTATTTGGACTTCCCGTTACTGTAATCGCGGCAAAAAAAGGATTTTTGATTCCGAAAACGGTTTGGAATTTTGAAAATTGTGAAAATCAAAAAGAAAACAAAATTACCGTAACAAATTTAAAAGACAATAATATGCCGTTATTTAAAGCGTGGTTGCCGTACATACTTATTGCTTTACTCCTTATTATTACACGTATACCCGCCCTTGGCATTAAACAATTTTTACAGAACGATTGGTTTACTGTAAAATTTCCCGAGGTTTTCGGTGTTGAAAATACTTCTTATACACTCAAATGGGCCTTCTTGCCGGGTACTTTCTTTATTATTGTTGCGCTTATAACCGTAGGTTTGCACAAAATGTCAAAATCGGAAGTAAAAAGCGCGTGGAGTGAATCACTAAAGCAGGTAGGCGGTGCCGCAGTTGCAATAGTATTCGGTCTTGCACTGGTGCAAATAATGCGATTTTCGGGCAGTAATGACGTAAACGACAACGGTATAAAAAGTATGATATTCTATATGGCTCAGGCGCTTTCAAAGGTCGGTCAAAAGTTGTATATAGTTTTTGCACCTGTTATAGGTGTGCTCGGCGCGTTCGTTTCGGGTTCAAACACCGTATCCGATACTTTGTTTACTAACCTGCAATATCAGTCGGCTGTAAACCTAAATCTTGATGCCGTACTGATAGTTTCAATGCAGGTAATCGGCGGTGCGATAGGGAATATGATTTGTGTAAATAACACGGTTGCCGCCTGTGCAACCGTTGGTGCTTCGGGTAAGGAAGGTAAAATAATAAGAATTAACCTTATACCAACGGCAATATATACCGCAGTTATTATTGCGGTAGTTTCAATAATTATGTCTGTATAAAAATCTTTAATTTCTAATTTGATTTTATGGAGTGAATTTTATGCTTACTTTAAAAAACGGAAATTTAACGGCAAAATTTAACGAACTCGGTGCGGAACTGAAAAGTTTGAAGTACGGTGAAACCGAGTACATTTGGGGTGGTGACGAAAAGTTTTGGGCATCTTCGTGTCCCGTACTTTTTCCGATTTGCAGCGGCCTTAAAAACGATACTTACAATTTAGGCGGTAAAGATTATCACCTTACCAAACACGGTTTCGCAAAAAAGTCGCTTTTTACTGTTGAAAAACTTTGCGAAGATACGGTTACGTTCTTGCTTTGCGATACCCCCGAAACATTTGATATGTTCCCGTATCACTTTGAATTTAGGATTATATACACACTTGAAAGTAAAAAATTAAACGTACGTTACGAAATAAAGAATTCAGACGGGAATCAAATGTATGTCTCAGTAGGCGGTCACGAAGGATATTTGTGCCCTGAGGGTATAGAAGAGTATGATATTCTTCTTCCGAAAAAGCAAACCCTTGTAAGTACAACCCTTACGAGTCCCAATACGCTCGGTTATGAGGAAATTACCGTTGTTGATAACGGAAATGTTTTGCCGCTTAAATATGACTATTTTGCGGTAGATGCCCTTGTATTTCTTAATTTTAAGGGTAGTAATGTTATCCTTATGAACCGCAATACAGGACGTGCTTTAAAGGTGACTTTTAAGGATTTTCCGTATCTTCTTTTGTGGACAAAGCCAAATGCACCGTACATCTGCATAGAGCCGTGGTGCGGTATTGCCGACAGAGACGACAGCGACGGTATATTTGAAACAAAGCAGGGTATTTGTCATATAAAGGAAAATGAAACTTTTGTAAGAGAACATTCAATTGAGATTTTGTAATACTGATTAAATTTATATATAAAAAATGCACAGTGCTCTGATTTAACACTGTGCATTTTTAATTTTAAAAACTTTTTAAAATACTGTTTCCGCCACAGTCTATTGCTACCGTAAGGGGAAAATCACAAAACTCCAATCAACAATACCAAATTACAAATTCCCAATTCCAATTTCCCTATTCTCATTCTACATTCCCCAA
>JAKSQL010000107.1 GCA_024404125.1 Clostridia bacterium | reverse complement strand
TAGTTGAGAATGGGGATGTTTTCTTCCCAGAGTTTAATCCAGATGAGTTTGATATTGCTGAAGGTGAAACTGGTGGAGAAGATATAAAATTCACCAGAATGACATATACAAGAAAAAAATAAAAGGGAATAAAAATGGTCAGATTAGAATGTGATTATACAGAGGGCGCAATACCAGAAATAATTGAGGAACTTGTCCGCTCTAATATGGAACAGACTCCAGGTTATGGTGTTGATGAATATTAAGAAGTTACTTTTCAATCTTAAAGACGTAAAAAAGCCAGACCGTACCGCAAGGTTTGTAAGCGCAGTGGCGTGCGTTTTTCCAAGCGGAAAGAATTTTGTTGTAGAGGGAACGTGTGAGGGCTATATTTTAGATGAAAAGTGCGGTACAAACGGTTTTGGATATGACCCTGTATTTTGCTCAAAGTTAGGTCCGGTAGGACTTCTTACCGCCGCTCAAAAAGATAGCATTTCGCATAGGGGAAATGCATTGAAACTTTTTAAAAAAGAACTTGAAAATTTTATGAAACAAGAGGAAAATATATGTTAAACAGCAGACAACGCGCACAACTTCGCGGTATGGCAAACGGTTACGATACCATATTGCTTATCGGTAAGGGCGGAATTACAGACAGTGTAAAGGCGCAGGCAGCAGAAGCACTCGAAAAAAGAGAACTTATAAAAGCAAAGGTACTTGAAAACAGCGATATAACTTCAAGGCAGGCAGCAGATATAATTGCCGAAAGTGTCGGTGCAGACGTTGTTCAGGTAATCGGTTCAAAATTCATTCTTTACAAAGAAAGTAAAGATAATAAAAATATCAGGTTGGTGAAATAATTATGAAAATTGCTTTATTCGGAGGTACATTTAATCCGTTCCATATCGGTCACTACGAAATGCTTTCGGAGATTTGTAAACTTGACTATATTGATAAAGTTTTGGTACTGCCCACAAAAATTCCTCCGCATAAGGTACTTGATACCGTTGTATCCGATGAGGACAGAATAAATATGTGTGAACTTGCCTGCTTTGATTTTGATAAGGCACAGTTATGCCTTGCAGAGTTCGAGCGCGAGGGCAAAAGTTATACGGCAGATACCGTAAAACAACTTAAAACCGTGTATCCCAATGCCGAGTTTTATATTGCCATCGGCGGTGATATGGCAAATACGCTTACAAGTTGGTACGATACCGAATATCTTTTCAAAAACGCATCTTTTCTTGCTTTTTGCAGGTCAGATGAAAAAATATTCAATGAGAGTATAAGTGACCTCAAAGCACAAAACGTAAATATTACGGTTATTGATAAAAAGATACCCGATGTATCTTCTTCAAAACTCCGTAAAAAGTTAAATAAAAAACTTTTACCTGAAAGAATTTACGATTATATCACCGAAAAAGGATTATACAATGAGGAAAATTGATGAGTACAAGGCGCTTTTAAAAGCAAGACTTTCCGAAAAGCGGTACTATCATTCACTTTGTGTGGCAGATGAAGCAAAACGTCTTGCGGAAAAATACGGTGCAGATAAAGATAAAGCATATCTTGCGGGGCTTTTACACGATATAACAAAAAATGCTTCAAAAGAGGAACACTTTGAAATTTTTGAAAAGTTTAATATATCGCTTAACGAAATTGAAATGAATGCCGAAAAACTTTGGCACGCGATTTCGGGCGCCGCATATATCGAAAATTATCTTTTTATAAACGATTATGAAATAATAGATGCCGTGAGGTATCATACTACTGCGAAAGAAAATATGTCACTTTTATCAAAAATTCTTTATCTTGCAGATTTTACGTCGAGTGACCGCGATTATCCGGACGTTGACGTTATGCGTCAAAAAGTCGATATTTCGCTTGACGGTGCATTCGTTTACGCGCTTACCTATTCGGTAAAAGATTTGGCGGATATGGGCAAAGCAATTCACATAGATACCGTAAAAGCGTATAATCAAGCGGTTATGAAAGGAAAAGCAAATGGACAGTGAAAATATTTTAAAGGTTGCGGCAAACGCTTTGAATTCCAAAAAGGCGAAAGATATAAACTGTATTAAGATTGACGGTCTTACGTTACTTACCTCGTATTTTTTGCTATGTACCGCCACTTCAAACACTCACGTTCGTGCCCTTGCGGACGAGGTTGAGGAAAAACTGAAAGAAAGCGGAGTTACACCGCACCATATTGAAGGCAAAACGTCAGGGTGGTTGGTTCTTGATTATTCTTCGGTTATAGTTCATATTTTTACTCCTAAAGAGCGCGAATTTTATGCGCTTGATAAAATGTGGAGTGACGGCGAAAAGATAGATTTAACAAAAATTTTAGATGATGCAATAGGTGAATAAAATGAAATACGATTACAGTGCAATAGAAAAGAAATGGCAAAAGATATGGGACGATAATAATATTTTTGCCGCAAAAGACGATTATTCTTTACCAAAGTTTTATGCTTTGGTAGAGTTTCCGTATCCCTCGGGGCAGGGACTTCACGTAGGTCATCCGCGCTCATATACGGCGCTTGACATAGTTGCCCGTAAGAAAAGACTTGAAGGGTATAACGTGCTTTATCCTATGGGCTGGGATGCTTTCGGTCTGCCTACCGAAAACTATGCGATGAAAAATCACATTCACCCCTCAATCGTAACCGAGAATAACGTTGCAAATTTTAAAAAGCAGTTAAAATCTTTGGGCTTTTCTTTTGATTGGACAAGGGAAATAAATACTACCGACCCCGAATATTATAAATGGACACAGTGGATATTCTTGCAACTTTATAAGCACGGTCTTGCCTATAAGAGCAAAATGTCGGTAAACTGGTGCACATCCTGCAAGTGCGTACTTGCCACCGAAGAGGTTGTAAGCGGTGTGTGCGAGCGTTGCGGCAGCGAGGTAGTTCATAAAGAAAAAAGTCAATGGATGCTTAAAATTACCGATTATGCCGAGAAGTTGCTTGACGGTCTTGATAATCTTGATTTTATCGACCGCGTTAAAACTCAACAGCGCAACTGGATAGGTAGGTCATACGGTACTCAACTTGTATTCAAAACTACTTCAGGTGACGAATTTGAGATATTCACAACCCGTGCCGATACACTTTTCGGTGCTACCTATATGGTTATGTCGCCTGAACATCCACTTATAGAAAAATGGGCGGAAAAAATCACAAATTTTGACGAAGTAAAGGCATATAAAGAGCAGGCGGCTAAAAAATCCGACTTTGAGCGTACCGAACTTTCAAAGGAAAAGACGGGTGTTGAATTAAAGGGTATTAGGGCAATTAATCCCGTAAACGGCAAAGAAATTCCGATTTTCATATCTGATTACGTTTTGATTTCTTACGGCACGGGCGCTATTATGGCAGTTCCCGCTCACGATGAGCGCGACTATGATTTTGCTCAAAAATTCAATTTACCGCTAATAGAAGTAGTTTCGGGCGGTGATTTATCAAAAGGGCCTTATACCGACTGTGACAGCGGTATTATGGTTAATTCTGATTTTCTTAACGGTCTTACCGTTGAGGAAGCGAAGAAAAAAATACAGGAATGGCTTATTGATAAGGGCATTGGAGAGAGAAAAGTAAACTATAAATTAAGAGATTGGGTGTTCTCACGTCAAAGATATTGGGGCGAGCCGATACCTATGGTTTACTGTGAAAAGTGCGGATATGTTCCGCTTGACGAAAGCGAACTCCCGCTTACATTGCCGCAGGTAGATACCTATGAGCCGACCGATAACGGTGAGTCACCTCTTGCAAAAATGACCGATTGGGTAAATACCACTTGTCCGCATTGTGGTGGAAATGCAAAAAGAGAAACCGATACTATGCCTCAGTGGGCCGGCTCTTCGTGGTATTTCCTGCGCTATTGTGACCCTCATAACAAAAATGCTCTCGCTTCACCCGAAGCGCTTAAGTATTGGGGGCCGGTTGAATGGTATAACGGCGGTATGGAACATACCACATTGCATCTGCTTTACAGTAGACTTTGGCATTTGTTTCTTAATGATATCGGTGTAGATCCCAATGCTGAACCGTATGCCAAGCGAACAAGCCACGGCA
>JAKSQL010000106.1 GCA_024404125.1 Clostridia bacterium | reverse complement strand
CCGCGGCAGGCGAGGGCTATAAAGCAGTCCGCGCTATGACTGTTGTTGAGCGCGAAAAGATAATCACCGCAATAAGAAATTTAACGAGGGAAGAAGCACCTGTCCTTGCAAAAATGGGTGTTGAAGAAACCGGTATGGGTAAGGTTGAGCATAAGCGCCTTAAGCATATTTTAGTAGCGGATAAAACCCCCGGTACAGAAGATATCGTAAGTGAGGAAAAAACAGGCGACAACGGTCTTACTTTGGTTGAAATGGCACCGTTCGGTGTTGTCGGCTCAATTACACCGAGCACCAACCCGAGCGAAACGGTTATTTGCAACAGCATAGGTATGATAGCGGCAGGTAACGGTGTTGTGTTTAATCCGCACCCCGGTGCTATTTGCACCTCAAATTATGCGGTAGATTTAGTAAACCGCGCAAGCCGTATGGCAGGCGGTCCTGAGGTATTGGTTGCATCTATGGATAAACCTACTATGGATTCCGCAAAGATAATGCAAACCCACCCCGCTATACGCCTTTTGGTATGTACAGGAGGTCCGGGCGTTGTAAGATCGGAGCATACGTCAGGCAAAAAGGCGATCGGTGCAGGAGCGGGAAATCCGCCGGTAATAGTTGACGATACCGCCGATATAGTAAAAGCCGGCAGGGATATTATTGACGGTTGCACTTTCGATAACAACCTGCCTTGCATAGCCGAAAAAGAAGTATTTGCTTTTAACAATATAAAAGAGCAGTTGATTGGCGAAATGCTTAAAAACGGCGCTTTTATGATATCTTCCGCTCAGGCAGATGCATTGGCAAAAATAGTTTTGGTGGATAAAACCGATAAAAACGGTAATACAAGTAAGATAGTAAACCGTAAATGTGTAGGCAGAGATGCAAAGGTTATTCTTAAAATGATTGGGGTAGACGTCCCCGATAATATCCGTTGCATAATCTGCGAAACTGCATTTGAGCATCCGTTTGTTCAACATGAACTTATGATGCCTATTTTGCCGATAGTAGGTGTTTCCGATATTAACGAGGCAATAGACCTTGCGGTAAAAGCCGAGCACGGTAACCGTCACAGTGCGCATATGCACTCAAAGAACATTGATAACCTTTCTCGCTTTGCGGCGGCGGTTGAAACAACTATATTTGTTAAAAATGCTCCGTCATACGCGGGTATCGGTTTCGGCGGCGAGGGTCACACAACCTTTACCATCGCAGGTCCTACCGGTGAGGGGATTACCTCGGCACGCAGTTTCACAAGAAAGCGCCGTTGCGTAATGGCAGACTGTTTCCGCATAATTTAACGGTTTAAAAAGGTGATTTTATTATGGAAATAAATGTATCTGAAGTAACCGCCGCGGTTATAAAAGCATTGCAGGCGAGCGGTACGGTTGAAAATGACGGCGATATTCCCGTAGGTGTTTCCAACCGTCACATACATCTTACTAAAGAACATGTAGAGCAACTTTTCGGCAGCGGATATGAACTTACCCCCCTAAAAGACCTTTCACAGCCCGGTCAGTTTGCCTGTAAAGAGCAACTTACCATTGTGGGCCCCTCGTTAAGACCTATTGAAAAGGTTAGAGTTTTGGGCCCTGTACGCTCGGCATCGCAGGTTGAAATTTCGCGTACCGATTCGTATACTTTAAAGGTAGCGCCCCCTGTAAGAGAAAGCGGAAAGATAGTCGGCTCTGCTGCTATAACAATTATCGGGCCTAAAGGCATAGTAACTTTAAAAGAAGGTTGCATTATCGCTAACCGCCATATACATATGAGTCTTGAAGATGGCGAAAGATACGGTCTTAAAGATAATGATTACGTAACCGTAGACGCGATAGGCGAGCGACGTACAAGGTTTTATGATGTTCAGGTGAGAGTGAATAAAGATTTTCGCTTGGAGATGCACCTTGATACCGATGATGCCAATGCCGCCGCCCTTAAAAACGGCAGTAAAGTAAAAATAGTTAAATAAGATTTTAAAATAAAATTCCACCGACCGTTACCCTTTATTAAGGATAGCCAATCGGTGGGATTTGTGTTTTTAATATAAGAGTTTTTTAGATTTATTTTTTAATCGCGTTGGTCGTTTTTTTGAAAAGTTTCATAAAAATTAAGGTCGCAATTATTGTGCAGGCAAGTTCAACCACGATTTTTATAACGTTTTGCGTAAACGATAAATTCAAATCAAAGAATCTGATGGCGCCCACGATATACTGAATTACAACATAGTGAATTAAAAAGGCATAAGCCGAAATATTGCCGATAAAAACGGTGATTTTATTTGTAAGTATTTTTGTTATTATTCCTTTTTTGTTTAAAAACAGAATAATCCAAATTACCGCTAAAGGTATATATGCGGTAGTACTGTTTTGCGTTGCGGTGAGTATCGGATTACCAAACGGTCTTTTCATCCATAAAGAAACAAGTACTGTAAGTGCCGTAGCCGCTATTTCAAAAACGGAGTATTTTAAAAGCGTTGCCTTACCTTGCGATTTTTTTACGGTGTAACATTTGCCCAAACAACAACCTATGTAAAAATCTCCGAGACGGAACACCGGAAACGAATACATAAACCAAATATATGCCGAGTTATTTGTGTCAGAGAGAATAAGCCACGGAATACATACGGCGATTTCGAGCACCAATATAATCACACTTGTAACGGTAAGATAACGGGTGCTTTTTTTATCTATAAATCTTTTAAGATACGGGAACATGAAGTATAAAAATACCGTAGCGGATAAATACCATGATACACCGTTTAACGATACGTTAATATAACAATCCGGTATCCATGATTGCAGTAGTGTTGCGTTAAGTCCGGTAACGCCCAATAAATACAGGGCGTCATTAGCGGTAAATCCGTTGTAAATTCTTACAACGGTATAGAAAATCAACGAGCCGCACATGGTGATTATATGTAACAAATACAGTTTTTTGATTTTACTCCACGAAAACAAAGCATTTGCTTTAAGCGAACATTCAATATCTTTTTCAGAATAATTATAATACATCAAATAACCCGAAAGAACAAAGAAAACGGCAACTCCCAATGAAGACCACTGTAAAAATTTTGCTTCGGCATGACATAAAAATATACCCAAAAACGATAAAGCTCTCAATGCCTGTATAGACGTAATTTTTTCGTTACTGCCATTCATATCTACCCTCACCGAATCAAATTTTCATAAAATATTTATCTTGTGAATTTATCCGTAGTCACATCGGTGTGCCTACCTCGATAAGATTACCGTATGGGTCATAAAAGCGGACTACTTTCTGTCCCCAACTGTGCATCATAGGCAGATTTACAAATTCTGTTTCGGGATAAAGTTTTTTAAGTCTTTCGTAAAAAGCATCAACGTCTTTTTCCTCAAAATAGAGTTCGCAGGAATTATTTTTCGGTGTAATATCCCTGCCTAAAAATTTGTGCCAATAGTCTTCTTGTTGTAAAACAAGTCCTCCCGAGAGTATTACATTTCCGCCGTTATCGGTAAGCGCTTTAAGACCGAACACGTTACCGTAATATTCTTTTGCTTTGTCGGTATCTTTAACTACAATCAAAAAATTTTTAAGTTCCATAATACCTACCCTCACTCTTAAAATATAAACGGAAAACCGTCTTCAGTTTTCCGTTTAATCGGATATATGAAAAAAATTACTCAATCGGCTTCAGTGTCGGGAGTCTATTTCAAATTCCCGTAAATTACTATAACATACTATACAGACCTGTGTCAATGTTTTGCAATCCAAAACTGTACTGAAAATTACTGCACTTTCCGTGCTTATTGGAGAGGAATTGGAGAGTTTGGAGAAAAATCTTGACTTTTCACTCTCTAAATGATATCATTATATTAAGATATAATGATATCATTTGTGATATGGAGGTATGCGTTTGTGGAAAAAGTGAATAAAGCAAACCGCACACGGCAAGTTCAATTCCGTATGGATCCGAAAAAAGTCAAACGACTACTTGCCGCTATCGCCTATGATGATGAAATGCACAGTATGGCAGATCTATTCAATAAGGCGGCTGACGAATATTTGAAGACGAAAGATGAGGAAAAAAAGAA
>JAKSQL010000105.1 GCA_024404125.1 Clostridia bacterium | reverse complement strand
GACTAGGCATAACCAAAAACTGCGGTATGGCGCTCTATATAAAACATACCGCAATAGGAGATTTCGTAAGATATAAAATAATAAAGGATTTAAAAAACTATGCGGTGGCACGGCTTGAAGAAATAATAAAAAGTTCGCCCGACCGTATTGAGAATGACTGCCCGTATTTTAACCGTTGCGGCGGATGTACGTACCGTCATATAAGTTACAATGCGGAGGAAAAAATAAAGTACGGTAAGGTAAAGGAAACCATGCACCGTATCGGCAAGATGCAAATCGACCCTATGCCGATTATTACGAACAAACGAATTTCGCGGTACAGAAATAAGGCACATTATCCCGTATCAGAAAATTTGAATATCGGCTTTTTTGCCCCGAGAACACATACCGTTACCGAAATATCCGATTGTCTTTTGCAACCGAAAGAGTTCACCGTGGGCGCCGAAATATTTACCGAATGGGCAAAAGAGAACAAACTTTCCGCCTATAACGAAATTACAGGGCGCGGCAAATTAAGGCACTTTTATATGCGAAAAGCATTTTTTACGGGCGAACTTTCGGTTTGCGCGGTTATAAAAGGTGAACTGCCCGAAAATACCGATAAACTTGTAAACTCTCTTAAAAGTGCGCTTGGTCAAAACCTTAAAACCGTAGTTTTCAACGTAAATAATAAAAATACCAATGTAATATTAGGTGATAAAAACATTCTGCTTTACGGGGACGGCTACATAACCGATGTAATCTGTGGCATAAAAGTAAAACTTTCGGCACTTTCGTTCTATCAGGTTAACAGAGAAATGGCACAACTGCTTTACAACAAAGCAAAAGAGTATGCAAATCCGAAAGATAAAAATTTGCTTGACCTGTATTGCGGTACGGGTACAATAGGGCTTACTATGGCAAAGGCGGCCAAAAGTGTTATAGGTGTGGAAATAGTACCCGATGCTGTAAAAGATGCTTTGGAAAATGCCAAACTAAACGGTATAACAAATGCCCGCTTTATATGCTCTGATGCAACCTCTGCCGCACAAAAACTTAAAGCCGAGGGTATGCACCCTGATGTAGTTCTTTTGGACCCTCCGCGTAAAGGGTGCGACAGCGAACTTTTAAATGTAGTGGCAAAATATTTTTCACCCGAGCGGATAGTTTATATTTCGTGTGACGTTTCAACCCTTGCAAGAGATACGGCAATACTTGAAACTTTAGGGTATACACTTAAAGAGTACACCCCCGTAGACCTTTTTCCCCGCACCCCGCATGTTGAAACGGTAGCACTGTTAACAAAATGAATTGCGCCTTTCGGCACATGATTTGCCTTACGGCATGAATTGTTTAAAAAACATGAATTGCCCTTGCGGGCGTTCACGCACAATTCAATTTATGGCGAAGCCAATTCATGAGGCACAACCTCAAATCATGACGAAGTCAATTCATTAAAAGGGAAATTTTTATGAAAGATAATCAACTTGTTAATTTATCAAAATCATTTGCGATTTCTATAATTAATCTAAATAACTCTATAAAATCACGTGGAACAAGTAATGCTATTATTAATCAATTATTACGTAGTGGCACAAGCATAGGCGCAAATATACATGAAGCAAATTATGCTTCAAGCCGAGCGGATTTTATCAACAAACTTCAAATAGCATTGAAAGAATGCTATGAAACGGATTACTGGCTGGATATATTTGCCCAATCTGAAATAATACAAAAGTCTGAATATGATGATTTGTTTGTTCAATGTAGCAAAATCAGAAAATTATTGATTGCCTCCGTAAAAACTGCAAAAGAAAATGCAAAGTCTAGTATAGCAAAGTAGTTTTCCGCCGCGCTTTTTATAAAAAATTGATGTCTTGAAAGTAAGGATAAATATATGGCTTCAAGTACCGATTATCTTGAGTTTGTTTTGGAAAATTTATGTCTTGTTGACGGTATATCCTTTCGTAAAATGATGGGTGAATACATAATTTACCGTTACGGCAAAGTAATAGGCGGAATTTACGACAACCGTTTTTTAATAAAGCCCACAAAACGCGCAGAGGAAAGAATAAAAAATATACAGTACGAAATACCGTATAAAAGCGGTAAACCTATGATTTTGGTTGACGAAATAGAGAATAGAGAATTTCTTAAAGAAATAGTGGAAATAACCTATGAAAATTTAAGGTGATATAAATGGCAATAAAAAGTAATATAGCACTCGAAAACGGCGAGAACATAACAGTAAGAAGTGCGACCGAACAAGATGCCGAAAAACTTTTGGAGTTTTTTTGCAGTGTTTGCTCCGAATCGGTGTTTTTACTCAGCGACGGAAGTGAAACCGACTATACCGTAGAGCAAGAAAAGGAATTTATAACCGCTCACTCCGAAAGTACGCAAAACTTTTTGATATTAGCCGAAGCAAACGGCGAGATTATAGGTAACTGTACTTTTGAGCAGGTGAGTTTTTTAAAACGTGTAAAGCATAGATGTACTTTAGGTATCTCTGTCAGAGAAAAGTATCAGGGTATGGGAATAGGTAAAATACTTATGTGTTTTGCTCAGGACGCGGCAAAGCAAAAGGGCTTTGAGCAGATAGAACTTGAGGTTATTGCGAACAATCAAAAAGCGATAAATTTATATGATAAACTCGGCTTTGTAAAGTGCGGCGAAATAACCGACGGCATAAAGTATCCCGACGGCAGTTATGAGAATATAATAATAATGGTAAAAAAACTCTGAAATTCATATTGACTTTTAAGGCCTTATTAGATATAATAATAGGGCTTTAATAATTTCGAGGTGTGGCTCAGTTTGGTAGAGCGCTGCGTTCGGGACGCAGAGGCCGCAGGTTCAAGTCCTGTCACCTCGACCAAATAAAAAAGAGCGGTATGCAGATACTGTTCTTTTTTTATTTTTGTATTTACAGACAGGACTTGAAGCTTAAGAAGGCACGGCTTGTGAAGAAAAACAGTCCGGTGGACTGTTTTTTAAAGTCGTGGTGCGCAGACGGGTACCGAATGCATAGCGTTGGGTCGTCAAGCAGGACATATTTGCGGCAGCAAAGATGTGTCCTGTCACCTCGACCAAATAAAGAAGGGCGGTATGCAAATACCGTTCTTTTTTATTTTTCTATTTACGGACAGGACTTGAAGCTTAAGAAGGCACGGCTTGTAAAGAAAAACAGTCCGGTGGACTGTTTTTTAAAGGCGTGGTGCGCAGACGGGTACCGAACGCATAGCGTTGGGTCGTCAAGCAGGACATATTTGCGGCAGCAAAGATGTGCCCTGTCACCTCGACCAAAGCAAAACTCTACCACTTTCGTGATAGGGTTTAGCTATCTATTACCGTCTGATGAATAATGTCAGTGCCGCTTTCGCCTACGAAATATAAAACACTTCGAGAATTTAAGTTCATACGGTGATTTGTAGAAAATATCTTTTTATCTTTTACTTTCCTTGAAATAACAAAGCATTTGGGTTATAATAAGAAAAAATACAGTATGGGAGTAAACTTATGAAAAAAGCGTTATGTTTGTTATTGCTTGGTGCTTTGGCGTTTTGCTGTGCAGGGTGTGCAAAAAACAATACGGATAAAAAAGATATTGTAAATGAGTCTTCACCTCAAATAAATGACGGCGGTTATACCGTAGAAACCGCTATAGCGGGCAGCATACCCGAAAACGCAAAGTTGGCATTTAATGCGGCTACGCAAAATCTTGAGGGTGTAAGTTACACTCCTCTTGCTTTGATAGGCAGGCAGGTAGTAGCAGGCACTAATTATCTTTTCTTGGTAAAATCGGATAAGACCTCAAAATTTGAGGTGCTTACGGTTTATGAGCCGTTAGATGCTTCCGCACGCATAACCGCTACTTCAAATTTTGTTCTTTCTGATTATCTTAAAGATTGCGAAAGCACTCCCGCTAAAGAGGTAAACGTAGGCGGAACGCGTGTACCGAGTGAGGGCGGTATGACCTCTATGCCGCAGGAACTTGCCACTGCCACCTCTGAAGCGTTTTCAAAATACGAAAATGTTAAATTAGAACCGCTTGCCTGCCTTGGCAGTCAGGTGGTCGCGGGTACAAACTATATAATGCTTTGCAGAGGAAGACCCGAAGGCAGCACTGTTACTAACGTTTATGTTGCAAAAATTTACAACAGTTGGGACGGCTCTTCTTCGGTAATTTCCGTT
>JAKSQL010000104.1 GCA_024404125.1 Clostridia bacterium | reverse complement strand
TGTATTTTCGTCCTACCGTGATATGTTGCATTTTTTACCTCTTTTATTAAATCTTCTATGCTGATTTTACCATAAGGTAATTACTGATGCAATAAATAATGTTTATCTGATTTTCAATACTATTTATCTATTTTTAAATGATTTAGTATGATAAAGATTACAGCCCATTAGATTATTGCAATAATCCAACGAGCTGTAATAATACATTAATACAAATTAATACAAACTATTGATATAAACAACAAACCCGAACATTTCACCGATTGGTAAAATGTTCGGGTTCCATTGCTTTGGTGCCGGTGATCGGACTTGAACCGATACGCCATCGCTGACAACAGATTTTGAGTCTGTCGCGTCTGCCATTCCGCCACACCGGCAAATTTAAGAAACCTCGTATGAGGTTTCTTTTTATTTTCTTATTTTCTCAATGCAATTACATTAGCAATAATCGCAAGTACAAAGAATGCTATTGCTATATACTTTGTTGAGCGTTCAAGTATAGCATCGTATGTTCTTGCTTTGTTCTTTGAAAGAAACGTATCAGCACCGCCTGAAATAACACCGTTTACACCTGCACGGTGGCCCTGTTGAAGCAAAATAACGGCAATTATTACAAGGGATACAAGAATAACTACTATACCGAGTATAATTTCAAATGCGTTCATATTTTTACCTCCGAAATCTATAACAAACATAATTTTAATCAGTAATAAGTATATTACCACATATTATGAAATTTTGCAAGATATTTTTTATTCGCAGTTACAACCTTTAAAAAGTTTGTCTATATCAAGACTTTTATCCGCTTTATTTTTGATAAATCCCAACTTTTCGTATATGGCACCGTCGCCCTCATAGTGAGCATCCATAGCAAAATGCTCGCTTGCCACGTGCAAAGCACTTCTTAAAATGCCGTCTGCAAGATACAGGTCGTTTTGCGGCTCAAGACAAAGCACGGTAATATGCTTATTGTCAAGATAATAAAGGCAAAAACCGAGCACATCTTCCCCTTGCTTTGCGATAACGCAGTTTGAAGTGTCTTTGATTTCAAGACCGTTTTTTGTAAACAGATTTTCAATTTCCTCTTTTTTATCCGAGGGTTTTACTGTTATCATACCATTTGTTCCTTACTCTTTGAAATATTTTGCAGGCGGTTAAGTTCCTTTTCATTAAGGTTACGCCAATCCCCCTGCTTCAGCATACCGAGTTTTACACCCGCGATTTCGGTTCGCTTAAGGCGTATTACCTCAAGTCCTACCGATTCGCACATACGCCTTATCTGACGGTTAATACCCTCGTGAATGGTGAAAATAAGCACCGTTCTGTCCTCTTTCCGCTCGGCTACGAATATATCGCAGGGCTTGGTCTTTTTACCGTCAAGCAAAATACCGTTTTGCATTTTAACTAACTGCTCGTCCGCTACAGTGCCCTTTACCGTAACCCGATACGTTTTATTTACCAAGTTTGACGGGTGGGTTAAGATATTTGCAAGTTCGCCGTCATTGGTCATTATTAAAAGTCCCTCGGAATCGCGGTCAAGCCGACCTACTGGGAAAACCTTAATCCCTACGTTTTTTGTAAGATCCGCAACTGTTTTTCTGCCGAGTTCGTCCGACATTGTGGTGACAAATCCGCGCGGTTTGTGAAGCATTATATAAACCTTTTCGTTTACGGCAATAACGTTTTTACCGTTTAAAGTAACCTTATCGCGTTTTGGATCCACTTTATCCCCTACCGATGCGACCTTGCCGTTTACCCGCACCTTACCCGATGCAATAAATTCCTCCGCCTTGCGCCGAGAACAAACACCGCACTCCGAAAGATGCTTTTGCAGTCTTATTTTATTATCCTTCATATCAGTTCTCCGATTATGTATTTAACGGTATCAAAAAACATATACCGCTTACTTGTGCTTTTTTCTTTAATAGTAACGTTTGATTTTATGTAAACCGTTTTGACGGTGTTTCCGCAAACGGTATAATTTAACTTGCCTATTGTATCGCCCTTTTTTACGGGGGCATATAAAATTTGCGGTACTGTAATATCACATCGGGTATCAGGTGTATCTACCGCACAAAAAGTATACTCTTCATCTTTAAGCGATACGGTTATTCTTTCTCCGCTCGAGACGGGTATTGATATACTGTCAACGTTCGGTTTTATGTTAACTTCTTTTAGCGCGTTAAGCCCCATATCAAGCATAGTGCGGTGGTCTTGCCAATCGTTGCCGTCATTTAAGGTTACAAATATAACTTTTTTGTTATCTCTTTGCGCCGCGGAAACCAAGCACCTGCCCGCTTTTTTGGTAAAGCCGGTCTTTACCCCATAAACATCGTCAAAGTTCCTTACAAGGCGATTATGGTTTGTAAGGGTTATCTTTCTGCCCGATAAATCAAGCGTTATGCTTTTTGTTGCGACCGCCTTTGCAAAGTCTTTATTTTTAAGCGCGTGCATAGTAAGTTTTGCAAGGTCAAGCGCGGTAGTGTAATGATTTTCACCGTCAAGCCCCGAAACCGTTTCAAAACTTGTATTTTGGAGTCCCAATGCCTTTGCTTCGGCATTCATAAGACCTAAAAAATTATTTATATTTCCGCCTATTGCTCTTGCCGCCGTTTGCGCCGCATCATTGCCCGAAGGCAGCATCATACCGTAAAGCAAGTCGTAAAGGGTTACGGTATCACCCTCGGTTAGTCCCATAGAGGTACCCTCTACCGTAATATCTGCTTTGGTAACGGTAACTTTGCGGTCAAGATTATTTTGCTTACAGAGTAAATACGCGGTCATAATCTTGGTAGTACTCGCCATTGCAAGTTTCATATTACCGTTTTGCGAAAAAATGACCTCTCCTGTATCTGCACAGATAAGCGCACACGCTTTTGCGCTTAACGCATCTGCCCTTACACCCGATACAAAGGAGAGTATCACTATACATACTAAAATACAAATTGCCTTTTTCACCGCTCATCACCACTTTAAGCAAAGCCCACAAATCCAAGCCCGATTTTAAAAGGCGGATTTTCGGCTTTGCTTAATTTTATGAAAAGCGGTATGCGGCTTATTCGTCTTTTATAATATTTCCTTCGTTATCAAACTTTATTTCCTGCTTTGAAAAAAGCGATTTTATCTTATCAAAAAGGTCGGGAGCAAGATTTATTGCCTTATCGACTGTGTTCATATTGTTGTATACGGGCATCATTCTTACATCTTTGCCGCAGACCGATATAAACGCTATGGGCACTATTGAAACACCCGCTCCGCTGCCGCCGCCGAAAGACTTGGTATCGGATTTACTCGGCAGGTCACCGCCGCCCGTAGCAAGACCGAACGATACGCGCGATACGGGTATTAAGGTTACGTCACCCACACACAAAGGTGTTCCGATAATAGTATCGGCATCAACCATAGTACGCAATTTATCAAGCGATGTTTCCATTATGTTTTGGATATTGTTTTCGCTCATTGCTCTTCCTCCCCGTTTTTGGAAATGTTTTCCTCAATTTCGAGTTGCTCGCCAACGTCATTTATCTCGGCATCGTTTTTAGGAAGTGGCGGAAGTTCGCTTAAATCACCGATTTTAAAGCACCGCAAAAAGTTCTTTGTAGTGCCGTACAAAAGCGGTTTACCGGGTAGGTCAAGGCGACCGCATTCCTCAATAAGTTCTTTTTCAACAAGGGTTGTTATAACGCCCGAACAGTCAACACCCCTAACCTGCTCAACAAATGCGCGTGTTACGGGTTGATTATAGGATATTACCGCCAAAACCTCGAGTGCCGCCGGTGAAAGAGGTGTATGGCGCTTTATATCAAATGCTTTTTTAATATAAGGCGCATACGTTTCATCGGTTGCAAGTTGATATGTGTTTTCAAGTTTAAGCAGTTTAAGTGCGCCGTTTTGCGCCTCCAATTTTTCTTTAAGCGAAGCACAGTATTTTTCTACCTGCTCGGGTGAAATTTCAAACACGTTTGAAAGCCGCTCAATGCTTATAGGGTCACCCGAAGCAAAAATCACCGCTTCTATCGCTTTAAGGGTTTGTTCTTTATTCATTACCTTTTTTCCCCTTGATAAGTTTAATTTCGGCATTATCGCCGTCACCGTCTACTGAAATTCTGTTTGCCTTGCAGAGTTCAAGTACCGCAAGAAAAGTTGCCACAAGTTCCGACCTGCTTTTTGCGGTTTGGTAAAGTGTTTTAAGACTGCTCTTGCCGCCCTTCCACTCCTGCTTCATTGC
>JAKSQL010000103.1 GCA_024404125.1 Clostridia bacterium | reverse complement strand
ATAATTTCATTATTATATAAATCTGCCATCCACATAACTTCAAATTCGTTTAATCTAGAAAATATGAATTTACCATCCCCACAAATTCCGATTTGTCAATATCCCGCACATTTGAGAACCGAAAAATATCCTTATCGACCTGCCGCTTTTTATTTATCCAAATTGTACTTTTTATAAACCTTATCTACAATAAAGCAGGCGGTAAAGCCGAATATAATGCCCAAAAATGCGCCTATTAAAACATCACTCGGGAAATGCAGATACAAATACATTCGCGAAAAGGCGATTATTACCGAAAGAATAAGTACGGGTATGCCTATTTTTTTATTCTTAATCATAAGCACCGATGTAAGTTCAAAACATGCAAGACTGTGACCTGACGGAAAAGAACTGTCATACGATCGCTTTATAAGAAGATTAAAGGCGGTGTTAAGGTCGCAAGGTCGCGGTCTTTCCACCGCATTTTTAATAATCAGGTTTACGATTATTACTCCGATTAATAAAGCAAGACCGGCACAGATGCCCGTTCTTCTTGCCTTTTTGATACGTACCAGTACAAGCGCAAAGGCAATTACCGAAACCGCTTCGCCTAAAAATGTAATTTTAGGCATTACAAAGTCAAGAAAAGAACAGGCAAAAATATCCTGAATTTTATCTAAAATCTGAAGTTCAAAAGCATTCATACTATCCCTCCGCACTTTGCATATCTACTACCTTAAATCCGCTGTCGGTTTTAAGAAGATATACATACTTATCAAAATTATCGCGATATCTTTTTGCACCGAGTTTAAGCACCTGTGTAAGTGATACTCTTACCGAGTAGAGATTATCGGTGAACTTATGTATATCACCGCTTTTAACATTTTCAAATTCATATCCGTTATGTTCCCAAGCAAAAATTACCATACTTGTTTTAACGTTTTTATAAAATTCGGTATCGGGCAAAAGATACTTTGATACATTTGCGAAAGAGGTATCGTTTTGCATATACGCGGTGTATGCTTTTGCTGCCTCAAGGGCTGTGTTTTCACATTCCTTTGATAAATCGTCATAAACACCTTTAACAAAATATACACCGTCTTTAATTTCGGTTTCAAGGTCACTGCCGTTATACTTTGCGGTAAGTTTAATGTTTTCGTTTAAAAGATATTCAAACTTTGCACTTTGTTTGTAATTTATATTGCCGCTTATAGCCGTTTTGGGTAATTTAGGCAATTGCTCGTTTTGTAACAGTTTACCGTCTGCCTTTTTGCCGTTTATATACGTATCGGCAAGCGAGTAGGTATGCACCGTAGCCGTTTTATACATACTTTCGGGCAGAGCAGTAAGAGAAACCGTATATCCGCTAAGACCGAATTTGCCGTATTTTTTATCTTTGCTTAAATATACGTTGAGTATTCGCGTATCATTTGATTTAATACAGTATGCAAGGTCATAACCGCTCGGTGTCACGGTCTTATACACCTTAAGGTCTTTGCCGTCACCTATAAGATTTTTAAAGGCGGCATTCGCGTTTTCTTCGGTTTCAAAATCCGAAAGTTTTAAAGAATACTTTTCTTTAAGGGAATATATATCGCCTTTTTCAAGATACTTTTCAATAAGGGTGTTTACGGCGCTTTCGGGTTGCGATGCTTCGTAGGTTTTAAGGAACGAATGTAGAACAAAAAGTCCCGCTGTCAAAGCCGCAACAAATACCGCTATAACGCAGAAATAAATTTTATAGAATAAAGGTTTTTTAGCCATAATTATTCCTCCGTTACAATGAAAAAGGTAGGTATTGTACGCGGATTTACAAATGCCTTATACCTGTTTACAAGACCTCTTTGCTGATAGGTGTCAAGTTTTGATTTATCGGTCTTGTATTTGTCAAAATAATCTTTGTAATAGAGCATAGCGGAGGAGCCGCCGTCAAGCATACCCGCGCTTACGGCACCGTATTCAACAAGTATATCTATTACGTCATTCTTGGTAGCACCGATACTTTCGGCACTTCTGCCGTCGGTAACAAGCAAAATAACCGTACCGTCTGCCCGCTGGGCAATAGCCGTACGTTGAGACGTACCCGTATTGTTATCGCTGTAATGCAGTTTTATCTCTTTGCCGCTTTGTTCAATCAATACGTTTCCGTTTTGGAAAGAAACTGCGTCACGAATATTTAATTTATCGGCTTGTTCCTTTGTCATAGACTCTTTGCAGATAAGTTTATCGTTACTGTCAAACCCTATGAAAGTACGTTTAAGCGAATCACTCCATACGCACTTACCGTAAGAGTAGGTGAGCCCCATAGGCTGTGCTCCCGCGCCCTGACCGCCGGGGTCTGAAACCTCGCCGCCGTCTATTGCGGCAATACAGTTGTATTTTTCGGCGATTTGGAATATGGATTTTCCTTTTTCAGCGGGTTTAAAATCACCTGAAGATACACCGACCTTAACCCGCTTTGCATCGGGTACCAACATTAAGTATGCCTTAAATTTTGACTTTTGTATAAATATGAGTTTAACATTATCGGGACAACCGTCAAACTCACCGATTTTTTCCTCGGCGTCAATAGTATCGGCGGGAATGGTATCAATATTCACCTTGTTTGAATTGTCCATAATCTCTTTAACGGCGGATTTAGGCATAAAAAGATAAGGCGCCCATTTTGTAGCACTTGCCTGTTCCGCAGATATTATAAGCATATTTTTAAGACTTTCGGACGGTCCGTAAACTATCATAAGGCAGGCAGAGAATACGGTAATGATAATGCAAAGCAGAAATGTTGCAAAGCATAAAAGTATTCTTGAAATCACCGTTTTTTTGTTAAGCGGCTTTTTATTTGTCATTCTTTTCACCTTTCTCTGAGAATACAAAAGTTTGCTGAATACGGTAACTTATAAAGAATAAAACCGTATCAACTATTGCTTTAATAAGTGTTGTAAGTGCCGACTTTTCGGGAATGCCCAATATAAAGGATATAAAGGTAACCAAAAAAGCCGAAACGAGCATTTGCGGTATAGCGAGCATATAATACTTTACTAAAGTTTTCTTTCCGTTTTTGCAGTCAAACACTTTGTCCTTGTTTATCTTAAAGTTAATAAGGGAAGAGAACACCCTTGCGATAACCGTTGCAATAAGCACCGTTGCTTTAACACTTTCGGGTAAAATAAGTTTAATTAAGTGAAAAAGTGCTATATCGGCAACACAGGAAATTACCGAACTTAATAAGAAAGAAATTATAAAACGGTAGATTCGAAGTGAGTCGCGTATCGGTCTGAAATGCGAAGACGCGTTTTCTTCAATATATACCGTTTCAATCGGCACTTCTTTGAGTTTTACACCGTTTTGCTTGAATTTAAGCAACATATTGGTTTCGTACTCGTAACGCTCGCCCGATATGCTTAAAAGCAACGGTAAGAGTTTTCTCGGAAAAGCGCGGAGCCCCGTTTGAGTATCCGCAAGGGTAATCCCGCTAAGCAGTTTAAATACCGCACTTGTAAAATGATTACCCATACGGCTTCTTTTAGGAACATCTTCACCGTCGAAATTTCTGCAACCCAAAACCGCTACGGAGTTTTCGGGTTCTACCGCGTTTGCGCAGTTTTCAACGTCACTTGGCATGTGTTGACCGTCAGCATCAACGGTAACTATAACTTTTGCATCAGGACAATTATCGGTTATATATTTAAAAGCCGTTTTCATAGCGGCGCCTTTGCCTTTGTTATGCTCGTGAGTAAGACGTATTATTTTATCGCAAGAATCGGGAAAATACTTTTTGTACTGTTCATCGCTGCCGTCATCAACAACAATTATGTGCTCAAAGCCCCTATTTACGAGGGCGTTAACTGTATTTCCCAATTTTTCATCGGGATTGAGTGACGGTATAATCAAATACGTTTCGTTCATACTGCGATTCCTTTCACATAAACATTCATTATTATTTTATACTTTTTTCGACTTTAAATCAAGTACAACTTACTTTTTCGACTTTAAGAAAGAAGACTTATAAAAATTTGTTGGGCTCAAAATAAAAACGCCTTTTACACATTGACATAAATCTGATAAAATTATATAATAAGTCTATAAAAACATTAAAAGGATGAATTATCTTGGATAATAATGCTTCTTCAATAGTAAAAATATCGTTAAGTAAAAACAACAAACTGTCAAAAAGTCCAAATATTCCCGAAATGATTTATTTTATCAGCGGAACAGGAAAAATAACGGTAACTCATTTGAACTATCCGCAACAGCATCCTTTGAAACAGGAACTCCACTA
>JAKSQL010000102.1 GCA_024404125.1 Clostridia bacterium | reverse complement strand
ACTTGTTACCGACAACATTTGTAGGTTGTCGGTTTTTAATATGTATATTGATGTTTTTGGAGGGGCTGAGATGAGAAAAAAAACTTTCTATCCTTTAACCACATCACAAAAATTACTGATGGTAACCGACAAATTGATTTTTAAGGGTTCGTGGATGAATATTGCGGCAATACTTAATATAGAGCAGGAAATTGACGAAAACGTTATGCTTGAAGCAATTCGTGTATCAATGTTAAGAAATCCCTGCACCCGTATAAGATTACATAAGAGTCCGATTACAAGAATTTCTCATTTTATAGGTAATCCGACATTATATATAAGCGATAAAGAGCCCGAGGGTATAGAACTGCTTGACTATTCTTCCCTTTCAGATGAAGATTTTGAAAAACTTGCGGAAAAATGGGCGCAAACTACTTTCCCGCACAGAGGTATTGAAACTCAACTTTATCAGATAAAGCTTATTCGCAGAGGCGAAAACAAGCACTGCCTATTTGTTAATTTTCATCATATGGGATTTGACAGTTATGCCATTATGGACATTATCAAGTACATCGGCAGAACTTATGCCGCACTGCTACACGGTACTGAACTGCCGAAAGAAAGTGGCTCACCTATACACATGTATGAGCAGGAAAATGCATATACAGGCAGTGAAACTGAGAAAAAAGACCTCGAATTCTGGAGAGAGTATTATAGCCCCGATGATGAGCCCTGCTATGCAAATCTTTACGGTAAAGGCAGCAAATTTCACATTGAAGGCACACGCAGAGGTACAGTTACATTACTCTTTAAAAACGATTCTTTCCATCTGAATTTGCCTATATCTCCGAGTATTGTAAGCAAGGTTAATAAACTTGCGGAAGAATGGCATATTTCACAGCAAAGTATTCATTTACTTGCTTTACATACATATATGGGTTATCTTAACGAAACTGATGACCTTTTAACATTTGTTGCCCTTGCAAGACGTGCTACCTTAGTTCAAAAACGCGGCGGCGGTACTATGATAAATTCAGTACCCGCACGTACTAAAATCCCTCCCGAAACTACTACCTTCAAGGATGCCTGCATTGCTACAAACCTTGCTCTTAATAAAACTTTCCGCCATCACTCTACCACTGTATTTGAGGCAAATAAAATTGTTAATGAAGCATACGGCGGTTCAGGTCTTGAAGGTTATCAATGTTCGGTATTCTGCTATCAACCCTATTTTGATATGAAGGATTTTGACATTACCTACACCTTTAAGCGCCTTAACAACGGCGCGGCACCCGTAAGTTTTTCAATTACCATTATGGCTTGTGATACATCAGGCGGTTTAACCGTAAACTATGAGGTTATGAAGGCATACTATACACCCGATATGGTAGAAAAATACCATAATTTTATGGTAAAATTCCTTGATAACGCCTGCGATAATCCCGATAAAACTCTTACTGAGATTACTAAGGCAAGTTTATAATTAACTGTTTTCCCCTTTAATAGCGCTGTTTTAAGTTTTAGGAGTGTCACAATGAGTAAAAAAGTATATATTTCCACTACTCCCGCCCAAAAACTTTTAATGCTTAATGATAATTTGATGTTTAAGGGCTCGTGGATGAACGTTGCCGCAATTCTTGACATAAATCAGGAAATTGACGAGCAAATACTGCTTGAAGCGATTCGTACCGCAATGATGAGAAATCCCTCCACTTCGGTACGTCTTCATAAAAATGTTTTAGGCAAAACTAAAATGTATTTAAGCGATAAAGAACCCGAGGGTATAGAACTGCTTGACTATTCTTCCCTTTCAGATGAAGACTTTGAAAAACTTGCGGAAAAATGGGCACAAACCTCTTTTCACCGCCGCGGTATAGAAACTCAACTTTATCAGATAAAACTTATTCGCCGAAAGAATTCAAAGCACTGTTTTTACGTTAATTTTCACCACATGGGGTTTGACAGTTACGCGATTATGGAAACTATGCGTTATGTTTGTCTTACCTATAATGCAATGATGAATAACGAGCCGCTTCCGAAAGTTGGCGGTTCACCTATTGCAATGTATCAGGATGAACTGAATTATACCGGCAGTGCCGCCGAAAAAGCAGACCTTGAATATTGGAAAAATTTCTTTGACCCTGATGATGAGCCGTATTTTACAAACTTATACGGCAAAGGCGGTAAGTTTACTCAAAAAAAGGGTATGCGTTCCGGCACTTGCACCTTGCCTTTCAGAAACAAATCCGCACACCTTAATTTGCGTATACCTGCAAGTGTTGTTGAAAAAACAAATAAATTGGCGGAACTTTGGCGCGTTTCAGAACAAAGTTTACACCTTACGGCGCTTAATGCATATATGGGTATGATAAACGAAAGTGACGATGTAACTTCAATAGTGGTTGTTGCAAGGCGCGCTACTTTACTCCAAAAGCGCGGCGGCGGTACTTTGGTCGGCTCGGTTTTGGTACGTACGAAAATCCCGCGTGAAACAACCTCTTTTAAAGCCGCTTGCAAGATTTCAAATATGCGTATGAACGAAAGTTTCCGTCACCCGAGACAAACTATGTTTGAGGTAAATAAGTTTGCAAACAAAGCATATAAAACCGCAAGTCTTCAAGGTTACAACGGCTCAATACTTTGCTACCAACCCTACTTTAACGTAAACGACCTCGGTATGAAAATAAGTTTCAGACGTCTTAACAACGGTGCCGCGCCCACACATCTTTATACCACCATTATGCAGTGTGACGATACGGGCGACTTGTGCGTAAACTACGAAATGATGGCTCATTACTATACACCCGACGTTGTTGAAAAATATCATAACTTTATGGTCAAGTTTTTGGATGCCGCCTGTGATAATCCCGATAAAACAATTGCAGAACTTGCAAAACCTTTATTATAAGTAAACGAAAACGCGTTTAGGATATCCTAAACGCGTTTATTTTGTTTATTACAATGTTTTTGCAAGGTCTTTTATGTATTCTCGCAGTTCGTCTTTGGTATCGGGGTGATTAAGACCAACTTCAATATTGGCCTTAAGTATACCGAATTTATTGCCCATATCGTAACGGGTGCCCGAAAAGTCAACACCGAGCATATTGCCGTTTTGTGCCACCACTTTCATAGCATCGGTAAGTTGCAGTTCGCCGCCCGCACCGAGCGGAGTGTTTTCAAGTATGTCAAAAATACTGCTTTCAAGTACGCATCTGCCGAGTATCGAATAGTTTGAAAACTTTTCAGAAAGACTTGGCTTTTCTATCATATCGGTAACACTGTATATCTTATCGGATATGCTTTCTACCTTTAAAGAACTGTATTTAACAATGAGTTCATCACTTACGGGTTTAATACCAACAACGCTCTTACCGTATTTTTCATAAGCATCGCAAAGTTCGCCGATAGCGGGTATATCGCCTACTATTACATCGTCTCCGTAAAGTACGGCAAACGGCTCATTGCCCACAAACTCTTTGGCACGAAGTACCGCATCTCCGAGGCCTCGTGTTTCTTTCTGCCTTATATAATATATATTAGCAAGATTTGCGGTTTTTACAACCTCGTTTAACATATCGGTTTTACCGCGGGAATTAAGAGAATGTTCAAGTTCTACAGAGTGGTCAAAATGGTCTTCTATTATACCCTTGCCGCGATTTGTGATAATAAGTATATCGGTAATACCTGCCTTTACTGCCTCTTCTACTATATACAGAATAGCAGGTTTATCAACAATAGGCAACATTTCTTGAGGCATCGCTTTGGAGGCGGGTAAAACGCTTGTACCGAGCCCCGCGGCGGGAATTATTGCTTTTTTAATTTTCACAAAAATCACCTCAATAAATATATTTTAACATAAAAACTTATATTAGTCAAATTGCTCTATTGTTTTTCGTGTCTTTTACAAATTATTTTATATACAATCACACCTGCTGCACTCATAATCGCACTACGTATAAAGACAATTATCGCCGATTTATACTGTTTTTCTCCAAGTGCGCTGCCTCCCATTACAGAGGTTATAATGCTTGGTATTCTCGCGAATGTAACACAAAATAAGTAGTACCAAAAATTTATCTCGGTAATGCCCAAAAAATAACTTATGAGGTCTTTGGGAGTACCCGGTATAAAGAGAATAATAAATGCTATAAAGTTTATCCGTTTAGTGTTTTGTAAGAATTTAAGCGACCGTATTTTCTCAAGCGAAAAAAATACTTCTATTATTTTAATACCTACCGTACGTACAAGAAAAAATATTATTACGCTGCCTACAACGGTGCCTATGAGTGTTAGCAGCGTTCCCTCAAAAAATCCGAAAGCATATCCC
>JAKSQL010000101.1 GCA_024404125.1 Clostridia bacterium | reverse complement strand
CTACACGTGACTCATATACCGAAAAGTTCACCGCTTTTGCAAACGGCGAGCATAATATTCTTTTGGGCACACAGATGGTAGCCAAAGGGCTTGACTTTAAAAACGTTTCGTTAGTGGGTGTTATCGGTGCCGATATGGCACTTTATTCGGACGATTACCGCGGTTTTGAACGCACCTTTTCGCTTCTTACTCAGGTTGTAGGCAGAGCCGGCAGAGCGGGCGGAAACGCGAGAGCGATTATACAAACTACCGATACTTCAAGTTCGGTAATAACTCTTGCCGAAAAGCAGGACTTTAACACCTTTTATGATACCGAAATACTGACGCGTAAGGTAATGGTATATCCGCCTTTTTGCGATATATGTATGGTATGCTCGCACTCAAGCGATAAGGATATCGCTTTTGAAAGCATAAATGCGGTATTTTTAAAAATCAAAGAGTTGCTTTGCGGCGAGTATTCCGATATAAAACTTATTATTTTAGGCCCTGCACCCGCTACGGTGCCTAAGGTGAATAATAAGTACAGATACCGTATGATAATTAAATGCAAGAACACAAAACGTTTCAGAGATTTTCTCAGGGAATGTATAGATATAAAACTTAAGAAAGATGTCGGCATTTTTGTTGACTTTAATCCCGAAAGTATTATTTAGGTGATAAAATGGCAAAACGAAACATTGTAAAACTCGGTGACGAAATACTTAAAAAAGTCTGTCGTTCACAGTTAAAGTTTGATGAAAAATTAGCCCAAATCTTAGACGATATGGCAGAAACCATGTACGAGGCGGACGGTGTAGGTCTTGCGGCTCCGCAGGTAGGTATTTTGCGCAGATACTGTATAGTAGACGTAGGAGACGGCGTTATAGAACTTGTAAACCCCGTTTTAATATCAAAAAGCGGCGAGCAGATAGGAGACGAAGGTTGTCTTTCCATACCCGGCAGGTATGAAAAGGTTAAAAGACCTATGAAAGTAACCGTAAGGGCGCAGGATAGAAACGGTAAGAACTTTAAACTTACCGCCGAGGGACTTAAAGCGCGGGCAATATGTCACGAGATGGACCATCTTGACGGTATACTGTTTATAGACCGTTCAATAAAGGAGAAATAATATGCGCATAGTTTTTATGGGTACTCCCGATTATTCGGTCAAAACGCTTGAAGCGCTCAAAAACGCGGGCCACGATATAATAGCAGTATTTGCGCGCCCCGATAAGCCGGTAGGCAGAAAACAAATTCTAACCGCGCCGCCTACGAAGGTGTTTGCGGAAAATAACGGTATAGTATGCTATCAGCCGAAAACTTTAAGGGACGGCTTTGCAGAAAGTCTTTTAAAGCAGTTAAATCCCGATATAATAGTGGTAGTAGCATACGGACTTATATTGCCGAAAGAAATTTTATCTATTCCGAAATACGGTTGTGTAAACGGCCATGCATCACTTTTACCCCGCCATAGAGGTGCATCGCCTATACAGTGGTCGATAGTGTGCGGTGATAAAATTACCGGTGTTACCACTATGTTTATGGACGAGGGTATGGACACCGGCGATATTCTTATGACCGCTAAAACCGATATAGGCGAATACGAAACAGGCGAGGAACTTTTTGACCGTCTTTCGTATATTTCGGCAAATCTTATGGTTCAAACACTAAAAGGGCTTGAAGATGGTACAGTAGTACCGAAGAAGCAGCCCGAAACGGGTGTTACCTACGCGCCGATAATCAAAAAAGAGATGGCGCATATTGATTTTTCAAAAACTGCTAAGGAAGTTAAAAATGCCATTTGCGGATATTATTCATGGCCATGTGCATTTTGTTTTATAGACGGTAAGCGCGTAAAGGTCTTAAAGTGCAAACTGTCAGATAAAAGCGGGGAAAGCGGTACCGTTATCGAGAATAAGGATAAACTTGTTATTGCCTGCCAAGTCGGTGCGATAGAACTTACCGAAATACAGCCCGAGGGCTCAAAACCTATGAGTGCACAAACGTTTTTACTCGGTCACAGTACTGAATTAGGAACCCCAATTTTATAACGGAGATATTTTATGGCTAATGCAAGGAAAAATGCGATAGCGGCCTTGTGTGAGGTCGAAAGAAACGGCGCTTACTCAAATCTTTTGATAAACAAATATCTTACAAATGATATGTCCCCAAACGACAGGGCGCTTTGTTCTGCGCTTTTCTACGGTGTGCTTGACCGCAAGATAACTATTGATTATTGCATATCGCTGTTTGTATCAAACCCTATAAAGAGCATAGCCCCCATAACTTTAGCGGCTTTAAGAATTGCAATTTTTCAACTGCTTTTTATGGAAAAAATACCTGAAAGCGCCGCGGTTAATGAGTCGGTAAACGTAATCAAGTTTTCAAAAGAGAGATTTAACGTTGGATTTGCCAATGCAGTTTTAAGAAACTTTTTAAGGGTTGGCTTTGAGTATCCTAAAGGGGATAGCGTAACGGCGCTCAGCGTCAGATATTCCTGCCCTGTAAGTATTATAAATTCATTTATTTCGGATTACGGCAAGCCGACCGCGATAAGTTTACTCCAAAAGTTTTTGGAAGTACCGAGTGTGATTTTAAGGGTTAACAATATAAAAACCGATAAAGAAACACTTTACGAAATACTTACCGAGAGCGGAACGGAAATTGAGTTTACAAAGTATCCTAATGCCTTAAAGGTAATAGGCGGTATTGATATCGCAAACGATAAGGCATATAAGCAGGGGCTTTATCATATAGAAAATTTCGCCTCGCAGTTTGCAATTCAAAAACTTGATTTGCACGAGGGGGAGTCAGTACTTGATTTGTGTGCTGCTCCCGGCGGTAAAAGTTTTACTATGGCGCAAATGATGAATAATCAGGGTAAGATTATTTCCTTTGACCTGTACGAAAAAAGAGCACAACTTATAGAAAAAGGTGCCAAACGCCTCGGCATTGATATTATTGATGCAAGGCAGGGTGACGCTACCGTTTATAATGAAACACTCGGCACTTTTGATGCCGTTTTGTGTGACGTTCCGTGTTCAGGTTTCGGCGTTATAGCGCGAAAGCCCGAAATAAAATACAAGAAAACAGAAGATTTTTCACAACTTGAAGAAATACAGTCAAAGATATTAGGTAATGCCGCAAAATACGTAAAATCAGGCGGTAGACTTATGTATTCAACCTGTACTTTAAGAAAAGCGGAAAATGAGAATGCCGTTAAGTCTTTTCTTGACAAGCACAGTGAATATAGGTTACAATACGAGCATACGTTTATGCCGCATATTGACGGCACCGACGGTTTTTATTGTGCCTTAATGACTAAAAGCAGGTGATTTTATTACCGAGAAAATTGATGTAAAATCAATGTCGCTTTCAGAACTCGGCGAACTGCTCGATGAACTGAATCAGCCGAAATTCCGCGCAAAGCAGGTGTTTTCGTGGTTGCAGTCGGGCATTGAGTCGTTTGATGAGATGACAAATGTTCCCAAGTCATTAAGAGAACTTTTAAGCGAAAGATGTTATCTTGCGGTAACAAAGATTTACCGCAAATACGTATCAAGTATTGACGGTACGGTAAAATATGTTTACGAACTTTTTGACGGTAACCTTATAGAATCCGTACTTATGAAATACGAGCACGGATATACGGTATGCATTTCAACTCAGGTGGGTTGCCGTATGGGGTGCAGTTTCTGTGCTTCGGGCTTAAACGGACTTACAAGGTCGCTTACGGCTTCCGAAATGATTTCTCAACTTACCACCGCCCAAAGAGATAACGGCATAAGGGTATCAAACGTGGTTATGATGGGAATGGGTGAGCCGCTTGATAATTTCGATAACAGTGTAAAGTTTTTACAACTTGTGTCGGACAGTGACGGTATGAACATAGGACTTCGCCACATATCGCTTTCAACTTCGGGTGTGGTTACGGGGATAAACAAACTGAAAGAATACAATTTCCCGATAACCCTTTCAATATCACTCCACGCTCCGTTTGATGATATGCGAAGCAAACTTATGCCCGTAAACAACAAGTGGCATTTAAACGAACTTTTAGAAGCGTGCAGGCAGTATCAAAAGGTTACAACAAGGCGGATATCCTTTGAGTATGCGCTTATCAGCGGAATAAACGATACTAAAGAGTGCGCAGACGAACTTACACGAATACTTAAAGGCATAATGTGCCATATAAATTTAATACCGGCAAATCCGGTTAAAGAAAACAGTTTTAAAAAGCCGGATAAATCAGCAATAGAAAAATTCAAAAACCGGCTTCATAGTAATAATATGACAGTTACCGTAAGGCGAACGTTAGGCGCAGATATAAGCGCTTCCTGCGGACAA
>JAKSQL010000100.1 GCA_024404125.1 Clostridia bacterium | reverse complement strand
CGTTCTTTTTCTTTTGCATCAAGCAAGGCGTGATAATCGGTTTTGTAGGTATTTCCTTTATATTCATTGACTATATCATTCAAGGAATATTGCTTAACAATTTCACCTTTGCCGTTTATGACACAAATATAAATAAGGTTTCTTTCTTTACGGTAGCATCAACTTTTTTCATAAAATTACACCTTTAGTATTTTAAACTGATATCTTTAATATAATACCATAAAATTACATAATTTTCAAGCAAAATATAGCATACGCGGCAAATAAATTTGCCGCGTATGCTTAAATAAAAAGGAGAATTATGAAAGTCAACTATTTGAGCCGATTGTTATTTTTGAGGTGTAATACTTGCCCGAACGGTAAATTTTTATTGATACCGACTGTCCTACGTCACTGTCGCTCAATACATCGTTAAACTCGGTGTACTCACCTATTTCTTTACCCGCAAATTCGGTAATTATATCGCCTCTGCGAATACCTGCCTCGTACGCGGGACTGCCCTCGTCAACACTTAATACCACCGCACCCGCAGGATAACCGAGCGACTGTAATACATTACCTGTGTATCTGCTGCTTAAAGTAATACCCACATACGCCTCGGGACTGTTTTGTTTATCTATTATTCTTTTAACCTTTTCAAGCACCGTATTTATCGGTATTGAAAAGCCCATACCCTCGTACTCTTCGGCTACTATTTTGGAACTGTTTATGCCTATAAGACGTCCTTTTGAATCAAGCAAAGCACCGCCCGAATTGCCGGGGTTAATTGCGGCATCGGTTTGAATGAGTTTTACGTTCGAGTTAGACGATACCACCCTATCAAGTCCGCTTATTACACCGTAGGTTACACTTCCCATAAATTCAAGTCCGCCCGGAGAACCTATTGTTACAACATACTGACCAACAGTTAGTTTTGAGGAGTCGCCTATTTCGGCAGGGGTTAAACCCACAGCATTTACTTTAAGTACCGCAATATCGTTTGATATATTGTAACCTACCACAGTTGCAGGAAGAGAGTTTGAAGAGTCGCCGTCTAAAAATACCTCTATTTTTGAGTTGCTTCTTGACTCTACCGCATCTTCAACTACGTGATAGTTGGTTATAATATATCCGTCAGCCGAATAAACAACACCCGAACCCTCACCCGGACGTTCGGTGCTGCCGCCGAAAAAGTTTATAACCGACGTAGTAGTTCTAATTCCTACAACACTTGCCTTTGCTTTCTTTGCAACCGCCTGAGCTACCGATTCTGTACTTTCGTTTACCGAAATTGTTACATTTTGAGCGTTACCGTTTTGTATTACGGTTTTGGTATTATCGGCAGTACGGAAATAAAGTATTGCGCCTAAAAGTCCCGAAACGGCGCCTATTACTGCCGCAAGAAATGCGCAAAGCACTACTACTCCGGTACTGTGCGATTTTTTCGGTTTAACCTTTCTTTGCGGCGGATAATATCCCGAGCCGTTTTGACTGCCGTTATAATCGGCGCTATATACGTTATCCTGAATAATGTCCTCTTTGTTGTGACTGTAAAATCCGTCATTTTGGTCTTTAAATTCAAAGTCTTCCATAAAACAGTTCCTCTCCGTTTTTATCCTGCTTTTACATTTTATTTGATAATTGTTTCCGTAATCAAACAAATATATGAACTTTCCGTTAACTATTTTGCAAATAATATAAATAAATGCTTTACTTTTTGTAAGATATGTGCTATACTCTACTGTGCTACCGTATTCTGTGCTTTTGGCGTCTGCCGCTTTAGCGGAACACTCAAAGGCCTCTTGCTCGGAACACGGCGGACAAAATTTTTAAAAGGAGTGAATGTAATGACAAGTGAACAGAAGCAAAAGATAATGGCTGAATATGCCATTCACGAGGGTGACACAGGTTCCCCCGAAGTTCAGATTGCCGTTCTTACTACGAGAATCAACGAACTTAACGAGCATTTAAGTGTTCATAAGAAAGACCACCACTCACGTCGCGGTCTTCTTAAAATGGTAGGTCACAGAAGAAACCTCTTGGCGTACCTCGCTAAAAACGATATCGAAAGATACCGTGAAATCGTTAAGAAACTCGGTCTTCGTAAATAATGGTAAAATTAAGCAAACCGAACTTACCGTTCGGTTTGCTTTGATTTTTAAAAGAGATTTTTCGTGCTTTAGCGGTAAATCGAGCGCTTGAAAATCAAACGTTGGATTTATTGCTAACCGAGAAATCTCAAAAAATTAAAAAAGGAGATTTTAAGATGTTTGAAAACTACAAGGTTTATGAAACCACCATCGCAGGCCGTCCCTTTAAACTCGAAACGGGTAAAATGGCACAGCTTGCAAATGCGGCATTTATGGCGACATACGGTGAAACAAGTGTTTTATGTACCGTAACCGCTTCGGACAAGCCGCGTGAAGGCGTTGATTTCTTCCCGCTTTCAGTTGACTATGAGGAAAAAATGTATGCGGTTGGCCGTTTCCCCGGCTCTTTCCAGAGACGTGAGGGCAAAGCAAGTGAAAAGGCAATTCTTTCTTCACGTTGCATTGACCGACCTATAAGACCGCTCTTCCCGAAAGATATGAGAAACGATTGCTCGGTTGTAGCAACCGTTATGTCGGTTGACCCCGACTGCTCTCCCGAAATCACTGCGGCTATCGGTGTTTCCGCCGCAATAGCGGTATCCGATATACCGTGGGACGGTCCTATTGCTTCTACAAGCGTTGGTCTTGTTGACGGTAAAATCGTTATCAACCCCACCCTTGAAGAACGCGAAAAGACCGACCTTAACCTTACCGTTTCTTCTACTGCCGACCTCGTTGCTATGATTGAGGCAGGCGCAAATGAAATTGACGATGACCTTATGTTTGAATGCATTATGGCAGGTCACGAGGTTAACAAGGAAATAGTTAATTTCATAAACGGAATTGTTAAAGAAATCGGCAAAGAGAAATTTACATTTGAGTCAAGCAACCCCGACCCCGAAATTATGGCGGAAATCGAAAACTTCTGCATTGAAGACGTTAAGCGAGCACTTGATACCGATGATAAAAACGTTCGCGATGCCGCTTTACTTCCCATATACGATGCAGTTCACGAGAAGTTTGATGAGCGCTTTGAGGGTAACGAGACCAAACTTGACGAAATTATGTATTTGGTTCAAAAACACGTTGTTCGCTCTTGGCTTAAAGACGAGCACAAACGTGTTGACGGCAGAGGCATTGATGAAATACGTCCCCTTAACGCGCAGATAGACTTACTTCCCCGTGCACACGGCTCGGGTATGTTCACCCGCGGTCAGACACAGGTTCTCTCGGTTGCTACTTTAGCACCCATAAGCGAAGCACAAAAACTTGACGGACTTGACGAGGATACACAAAAGAGATATATTCACCACTACAATTTCCCCTCTTTTTCGGTTGGCGAAACCAAACCTTCAAGAGGTCCCGGCAGACGTGAAATAGGTCACGGTGCACTCGCTGAACGTGCTCTTGTACCGGTTATACCGAGTGTTGAAGAATTCCCCTATGCGATAAGAGTTGTATCCGAAGTTTTATCTTCAAACGGCTCTACCTCACAGGGCTCAATTTGCGGCTCTACACTTGCTCTTATGGCGGCAGGTGTTCCGATAAAAGCACCCGTTGCGGGTATTTCGTGCGGTCTTATCACCGGTGACGAAGGTGTATACGGCGACTTTATGACAATGGTAGATATTCAAGGTCTTGAGGATTTCTACGGTGATATGGACTTTAAGGTTGCAGGTACTCACAAAGGTATAACCGCTATCCAGATGGACTTAAAGGTACATGGTCTTACCCCCGAAATAATCAAGGAAGCATTCGCAAAAACACACAAAGCAAGAGTTTATATTCTTGACGAAATAATGTTAAAGGCAATAGACAAACCGCGCGAGGAGCTTTCAAAATATGCTCCTAAAATGCTTACCACCTCTATAAGCCCCGATAAAATCGGTGATGTTATCGGTAAGCAAGGCAAGGTTATTCAGTCTATACAAGAACAGTGCGAATGCACTATTACCATTGAGGAAGACGGTCACGTTTACGTTTCCGGTCTTGACGTTGATAAGGCAAAGCAGGCAATATCCATTATTGAACTTATTGCCAACGATCCTGAGATCGGCGCCATATATTCAGGTAAAGTTACCCGTCTTATGACGTTCGGTGCATTTGTTGAAATTGCTCCCGGTAAAGAGGGACTTGTTCACATTTCAAAACTTGACGTTAAACGTGTTGAAAAGGTTGAAGACGTTGTATCGGTAGGCGATCAGGTACTTGTAAAGGTTACCGAGATTGACGATCAGGGGAGAATAAATATTTCACGCAGAGATGCACTTGTT
>JAKSQL010000010.1 GCA_024404125.1 Clostridia bacterium | reverse complement strand
GAAAAAGAGGATTTTGCACACTGCATATACTTAATCGGGTGTATTCCCTGCCATGTTTTTCCGTAATCAAAAGATTCGGAATAACACAAAAATCGGCTTATGTTTCTTGTGTTATACATTCGCATAGAGCCATCGCTACACATAAGTAATTTTGACTCGGCAAAGTCAAGTGCCTCTTCACCCTGACCGCTTTCTGTTATAAAATCATCGCTTCCGTTTACGGAGCGCGACCAGGTATAACCTTGGTCATCACTGAAGCAAACAACACTGTTATGGCCTTTAAAGACACCTATCGCATTTGTTTTTCTCGGTGTTCGAATGACAAGAGATAAGAAAATACGCGTCTTACCGTTTGGCATTTCATATTCGCAAAGACTTTGTGTATGGAAAAATGCACCCTCGCAGTTTTCCAAAACGTGTGATACGGTTTTCCAATTCTTAAGGTCATCGGAAATTTGCACCGCCATATTTTGTGAAATTTTAACCTGCAAATATTTACCCGATTTGAGTTTAAGCACGCTTTGGTAGTTGCCGTCGGTACACATACCTTTATACTCGCCGCCAAGCGGAATATCGTGGAAAGAGAGTCCGCAGTTATCACTGATAAACAAGCCGCGTGTGTCGGGATTATCGGGGTCTATCGGCTCTTCACTGCCTTCTCCGCTTAACTGCTTTTCACTTAACACTTTACGTACACCGATAAGTTTATTATCCGGCGTTTCAATAATTTGCATTGAAGCCGCAGCGGTATCGGGCTTTGTGATAACATACGAAATGGCATTATCGAGCGCAGGTGTAGCGGTAGCAAGATTTGCTTCAAAATACGAAGCGGAAAGTTGACAGTTTGATGCAAACAAACCGATTTTGCCATATCCGATATGCCGTACCGAATCGGTTTTAAGTACGGGTATACCGTCAACCTTTAAAGAAATATCAAAGCAGGACGCCGTCACATCAATTGTGTATTCGCGGTTTTCTTCAAAATCGAATTCTTCGCTGAAAAACGAAGAAGTTTCACAGTCATAGAGTGCGGGAACGTCAATTATTCCCCACTTCTTCTTATCGAAAAAATAGCCGATTTTGATATATGCCGTATCGGGCGCATGACGGATTACAACACCGAAATTGCTCTCGCTATCGGTTTTATCCGCCGAAAGTTTACAGGTAATTGCGCAATCACTCTCGAATACAAATATCTCGGCAAGAGAATTTTTTGCGAGGGGTGAACAGAATTTACCGTCTGATATATTCCATTTATTTTCACCCGGTTTTACAAACCAGAATTTAGGTAAAGTGTTGTTTTTGCATTCTTTAAAATCGGAAACAAGATGGTAAGCCCCCATGCTTTTTCGCACGGTTTTTACGGTCTTTGGCTTTTTTATATCAACGTCGGCAGAAAAATCATAAAACTTTGCGCTGTTTTCAGGATGAATCCAAACGCCGCAACAACCTACCTTATGGCAACTTTCCCCTACTATTTGATGATTGATTACCGCTTTTCCGTTTAAATAACAAATAAGCGAGTTGCCGATATTTTCAAGTTTAAGTTCTATTTTTTCGTTTAATTCTTCTTCAACTGCCGCTTGTGCAATAACTTTGTTATTTACGGTATGTTCGATTAAAAGCAATCGTTTATTAAGACTGTCAAGCCGAAATTGATAACTTCCTTCAAAATCAATGTTGATTCCGACTCCGATATAAATATTACTTTCGTTTTTATCAAAAGTTACCGAAGCCGCATGTGCCGCACCGTAAATGCTGCGGCACAAATGCCAACCTTCGAATGCTCTTTCAAACAATAATTTAGCCATTATTTACCTTTCTTTTTAAAAACTTTTTTAAAGAACCCGGCAATAGCCAATATCTCAATCTTAAAGTAGTTCCGTTTTTTAATTATTGAGAGTACCGCCAAAACGAGAACATCAATAACTACAAACAAAACAATTATTAAGATAAGATAATCAAGCACGCCTCTGCTTGCAAAGACAACCGTAATATCAAGGTCTTCTTTTACGTTGCTTATAACCAACTTATTTAATATCGGTGAAACTTTCTTACCGTTTACGGTAACGTTTTTAACCTTATAGAAAATGCTCTTCGGTGTAAGTTTTGCTGTAAGACTGTCACCCTCAAGTACACTTACATCTTGCGGTTCAACGTCACCGTTGCCGGTAACGGTCCAATTAACCATATACTTCGGAACAACTTCTATTTCATAAGAGGTTGATATACAGTGTGAATCAAACAAAACTACGGTTTGTTTGCCGAGCATCATCATATCCGGCTCTTCTACCAAATTCAAACGCTCTGTAGGTATAGTTTTCTTTGAGCCGTCTATTGCGGTAACTGTTGCGGTACCGCCGGAATAACCGAATATATCACCAAGACCGTAACGAACTTTAATCGGCTTTGTAATCTCAATTGATTTCGGGAATAAAACGTCACTTGTGCTTGTTTTATCCCACGCTCTTTCGGTTAACTTATCCTTTTCAATTCTTACGATACGGGGACGCAGTCCCTGGTGATAGTTTGTTGAAGAACCTGTAAGTTTGTCAGGGTCTGTTCCGTCAGAACGTGCCCAGACAACGTAAACATAGTCATCTGTAACGAGTATACCGGGGTCAATATTCTGGAACAACGGTGTTGACGAAGCCATATCGTTACCATAAATTTCTTCCGGCATACGCTCAAGGTCACATAAGAAAGTCCATTTCTTGCCATCGGTACTTCTTGCAAGACTGAGTCTTGAACGCGAGAAGTTTGAACCTGCAACAACGGGGTTATTGTTAACCCAAACAAGATAGTAAGTACCCTTCTTTGAAGCATCTTTTATTACGCTGAATGAGGATTTCGCGCATTGAAACTCAGGTAGCGCGTACTGACCTTCCCAAGTAATACCGCCGTCTTTCGACTCGGTATACTGCATACATCCGTAGCCAGAACGCGAATAGTACATTCTTAAAGTTCCGTCTGTACACTGAACAATCTTTGTTTCTGCCCAGTCGGCGCTTTTAACGTCATCTTCTTTCCAGGTAAGTGAAATATCTCTTGTATCGTTTTTAGATTTATTCCAAATTTTACCGCCGTCATCACTGTAATAAACCTCAATGTAGTGACTTGTTACCGAAGCCGTCAAGGTTGATGAAAAGAGTGATTTAACAACACATACAAACAAACGCCAAGTACCGTCTTTGAGTTGATATTCGCTAAATGAATTAAAGTGGAACGTAACATTGCGGCGGTTGAGTTCATCAAGAAGATAACTATCCGGAAATACCTCGCCGATTTGTTTAAATGTTTTAGCATAATCAGTCGATTTGTATACTTTAAAGTCCTTAGAACGTGTAAATATATAACTGCCATCGTGAAGTTTTATACTTGAAACGTATGCAAGATTTCCTTTGAGATTATCGTAATACTGATTTCCCTCCGAAAGCATCTTAAAGGTTTTACCGTTATCTTCCGAAAGTGCAACATAGTCTTTAGTTCCGTAACCGATAGAAATCATTTTATTACCGTCTAATTTCTCGATTTCACCGAGACCGCCGTATGTAGTACCTACGGTATATTCAAGCAAACCATCCTGAACGGTATCGCCGTTGGTGAATTTAATTTTAACGTCATCAATATAAACCGATGCTCCGTCAGCAAAAATTCCGACTCTGCCGTATTGGTCATGTGCGGCATTATCAAGTTTAATAACCGTATCGCCGTCAACCTTAACGGCAACGTTTTTGCCCTCTTCAACTATTTCAAGATCGTGCCACTTGGACTTTTCAAGTTTATAAGTTTTTTCGGAATATACGGTATTGATGTCACAGTCACGCTCACCGTCAGTATCGACAGCATACCATTTGCTCTTTGCAAAATCGTATCCGATTTTGATATATGCGGTTTCCGGTGCCATTCGGGTAATAAAACCGAAGCAACCGTTTGAATTGTTGCCGTCAGTCATAAAGCGGAGATTAACTGTCGGGTTAATTTCAAAAACGTGTAACCAAGTTGAAGTATAACCGCCTTTGTAAGACGTACCGTAATATTTACTGTTCTTACCTGATACAACCTTGAAATTATCTGCCGATGTATCTTCAACCCAATGGCTCGGGTCTTTACCTGCGGTTTCATCTTCAAAGTCATCTTTGTATTCGGTGGGAACAACCTTCATCTTGCTTACAGGTTCTTCAACTTCTGTTCCGCGGATAACCAAATTATCAAACTTTGCATTACCGCCGCTCAAGCGGATACCTTGTCTGCCTTCTTGGTAGAAGTTAACCGATTCACTGTCATCGAAAGAAACAATAAGCGTATCGTTTACATAAACTTTAATAACGTTATCAACAAAGGTTACTTCAAGATTAAACCAATCGCCTTTTTTAACATTTACGCCATAACCGGTAAGATATTCGGTAAAGAGACGGTCGTCATCTTTAATAAACTGTAAAATCGGGTTTACCTTACCTTCTTGGTCGTAAACGTCCATCTTAAGACGTGTAATATAGTAACCGCTTTCACCGATATTAAAGATAAAGCCCATATACATTGAATCAGAAAGCATTTGCATACGCGCACTGATTGAATCAATCTTTGCATAAAGCGGTTTTAATACACGTATAGCGGAAGATGATGAAGCAAGATTGTAACTTTCCTGATCAACAAAGCAGGTGCCGTTGCTAAAACTCCACAAACCGTGGTTTTTCTCAATACAACCGTACCAATCAGACTCTACCTTATCTTCTTCCTCATTGAAATCGTTACTGTAAATAATCTTACTCTTCTTTATTTCGGGATAAACAAGAGTTTCCATCTTGTTTCTTGCCTTTTCCATATTCTTAACGGATTTATCGGAAAGTTTTGTTATTTCATATCCCGAAAGTTCGTCATAACGGTTAGCCAAATCGTAAACTTTTTCCTTATCGGAAAGTTTTAATTTTGACGGGTTGATATCTTTAAGGTCACTGTCAAGTTTGCTGATAAAATCGTTTCTTTGCTTAACTACAACCCAAGCGGATTGTTTTTTACCGTATGCCGTAATCGTTATATTTTGTTTTCCTACCTGAAGATTATCGTAAGGAGAAATTTTATCGGCCGTTAAAGTTTCGTAGAATACGGTGCCGTCTTCGTCTAAACACTCAAGTTTATATTCGCTGGGGTTGATTTCAAATCCTTCGTACAATTCAAACGTGTTATTCTCTACACCCTGAATATTAACTTTTTTGATATTAAACGGACCTTTTTCTTCAACAATGAAATTATCAACACTGCCGGAAACTTTTGCAAGTTTCATACCTGCATAGCCCTGATAGGGCGCATCGTCTTTAGTATCTACAAACGTTGTAAGCAATACATCATCAATAAATACATAGACGGTATTATCTTTGCAAAGTGCTTTAAGGTTAACAGAAACACCGTTACCTACAGTTTTTACAATATCGGTTGCCGATTTTTTCTTTGTTGCAAGTTTTGCATTCATTTGAGCTGCGGTAATACTTGCCACAAGGTCAGAAGTGCCCTTTACATATCTGTATAAAGAAATTGAAATCGTGCCGCCACGTGTTATGAAACGAAGGTCATAGTAGGTTGTTCCCGTTCTTCTGAAATACAAACTGTACATCTGACCGGAACGAATCATTTTGGTCATTGTGGTATCAAAGAATAAATCTGCAGATACGCTGTAATTTCGCCAATCGGTACTGCCTTCAACATCAGTATACATTGATATTGATGCGGCAGTATTTTCGCCGTTCCAATTTGTTTTAAGTTTGTTGTTTTGTGTACCGAGTGTTGTATTTGCAGCGCCGGTGATATTCCAGGTCGGAGAAATTCCCGAATCGAAATTATCGTAGAAAAGGTACTTTGAATATACAAAGTTAATTTGTGCAGTAGCATTACCGTATTTTACTGTAACTTGCTGTGATGCATTTAAACTACTGTCATAGTTTTTGAGCATATTTTCGGTAATACCTACTTTTCGTGTACTGCCGTCAACATAAGTAACCGAAAGATAAAGTTTGCTTATGTCAATCATCTTACCGGTGTATTCCTTAACAACCGAATTATCGGCGGTTGAATAAACTTTAATTGATTTAGCCGCATCGGGTGAACACTGTTCGGTCTTATAAAGTTTAAGGTTATCAAAAGAACCCTTACCGTTGCTTACGTTCACGTGCATCTTCGGTGAAAAATGTTTCATAGGCGCACCGGTGTAGAAGAATATATCCTTATCGTTGCAACTGCAAATAATTATATTTTCCGAAACGGTCATCTTAAGATTGTATGTCTTTCCCAAAACAAAATCTTCGCCCATAACTGATGCCATTGATTTCGCAAAAATTCTGGTTGAGTCACACGAAAATTCAAACGTACCGGTTGAAAGAAGTCTGAATTTATATACGGCGCCGTTATCGTCAATGAAAGCTGATATTTCGGCTAAAGTGTTACGCTTTGTAGGTGTTCCGAGAACATCAGAATATATGACGGCATCAGCCGAGAAATAATACGAATTGCCAATGTCTTTAGTTATATCTGTGGCAATTGTGTTTTTGGCAATTAATGCATTATCAAAAGTTGCCGGAAAAGACGGAATATCAGCATTTAACCTACCTGCACCCGCACTGAAACCGTAAGTTACGTTGTAGTCTTCCTTTTTGGTTTTGTATATAGAATAATTTTTCTCTTTATAGTTTGAAAAATCATCGCTGAAAACGAGTTGGTCACCTAAAGAATCTGTAACCGTAAGGTCAAAAGATGCACTTTTACCGTCACAAGTTACTTTTACGTTCTTTTTGCCGACTGTTCTTGAAAAACCGGAAATGGAAATCCTGCTATCGTCTGATTTAATTGTTTCAGGCGTATGGAATGAATCTGTATACGTTACCAAAACGTCAAAATCGAGCAGACCGAGACGCGATACCGTAGCGGGTGTATTCTTAAGCGCAATTGTTGCTACTTTCTTTTTGGGTATTCTTTTAACCTCAACATTATCAAAAGCAGCACTTGCGCAAGAAGTTTTTATTCCGTAATAACCGCTTGTAAACACGGTATCTTCAAAAGAACAAACAAGAGCATCGTTGATAAAGCAGTTGATTTTACCTTCGTAAACGCCCATTGCAAGTTTATATGATTTACCCGTTGAGATTTTTCCGCCGCTTACACCCGCAATATCAGATGATTTTTGAACGAGTATGCGTGAAACATCCTCATTACCGCGAAGATATAATCTCGCATAGGTAGTACCGAGTTTGGTAACACCTATTCCGAATTCATAACCTTTTGTAAGGTCGCTGTTGCCGTTAACGACAAGGGATGCGATACTGTTTTGCATATTTCCCTTTTCGTCTGCTCCTACGTTTACCGAAACATCCGCGGAGATAAGCAATTCTTTTTGCGAACCGAGTGAAGCAATTACGTTTGCATCCTTATTTTTCAGGTAGTACACACCCGATTTTACAGTACCTACACTTGCGCTTTTCCAATTGGCGAGCGAAGTGGAAGAAAAATCATCGTGAAATAATCTATCATCTGCAAAAACCGAAATGATATCAACGCTGAATACCGATGTTAAAAGTAAAATAATCGCAACAACTGTAAAAAATATTCTTTGTGAAAAAGTTCTTTTCATATTGTGACAATTCCTCCTTTTGAAAATGTTATAGGAGATTTAACATTTATTTAACTTTCTCCAAGTTCTTAAGATATGCATTGTATCCGCGCTGCATAATCGCAACCATTTCATCAACATTCATTTTCTTAAGTGTTTGAAGGTAAGAATCCCAGTCTTTATCAATGTCGCTGCTTCCGGTTATCCATTTTGCACGGTAAGAAGAAACCTGATAGAAGATATCTGTTGTAAGTTTATAGATTGTATTTGCATCTTTCTTTTCAAGATAAGGACGCGGCCATATTTCTGTTTCTAACCATTTTTGGTAAACACGGTCTGTTTCTTCATAGTCACGTAAAGTGCTATCCTTGATTTTTGCAAAATCATTTCTTGTTAAAGCATAGGGGAATCTTTCAACGAGTTCTGAAAGGGTTGGAGTTTCGTTGCTGATTTTATTGAGTTGTTCGGTAGATAGGTCGTCTTTTATAACGTAGTTACCTTGTTCATCAATATACCATCTTCCCTCTTGCTCATTACCGTATTCAACTTCAAATGCATTATCAAAGTCATAGAAATAATCGTACCATTTGCAAAGAGCTGCAGTATATTTACATTTATTTGTAACGTAAAAACGGTCTTTAGATGCAATTGCAGAAGGGTTTTTATACCATTTAGCCGTATAACCGTTTGCCGAAGGCGGATCAATACAAATGTAATCATCGTGATAAGAAGTGGTAGGAACTGTATTGGAGGTAAAGCATCCTACAACACACGGTTCTGCGGTAAGTTTTGCAAGACCGGTTGAAGAACTTGCGGTGAAGCATTCATTCCACATAAGACCTTCATCGTAAGCCATTCTCTGCCACTTAACCGCTTCTTTATATTCGTCAAGAATCGGACCAAAACGGACTTTACCGTCTACAACCTGCATATAACCGTCAAGAGTACCGTTTTTAAAAGCCATACCCCAAGCACCGTAAATTGCTTCTAAACTGTAGAATTCACGGGCTGTTGAAACAAGGTACGGAATTTCATCCTGAATACCGTTACCGTTCGGGTCTTTATCGCGGAATGCACGGAGAATATTTGTAAAATCATCCATAGTTTTCGGAGCGGAAAGACCGAGTTTTTTCAGCCATTTACCGTTCATCCAAAGCGGACTTTCTATTGAGTTACCGGGATTTCCGTGAATTACGGGAAGAGTGTAGATATTACCGTCCGCACCGGAAATCATACCCATAATCTCGGGTGTTTCCTTAATAAGCGCATTGAGGTGCGGCATATAAGTATCGTTAACATAAGGTGTTAAATCTTTAAATATTCCCGATGCTATATATCTTGAAGCAGAGATGTAATTCAAAACAGGTCCGCCTACGATAGCATCACCGTAGTTACCGCTGTTAATAAGGAGTGTTAATTTTTCAGCGGGCTCTGCTCCTAAAAACTGGAATTCAACGTTAATGTTGGTTTCCTTTTTCATTTTTTTCCAAAGCGCATTATTGGCAATTCTGCTCTTAAAAGAACCGTCTTCAGTTCCTTTAACCATAAGTTTTAATGTTATGGTTTCTTTTAGCGGGAACGTAACGTCAATATTTGCTTCGCCTGCGCCGCTACCGCCTCCGCACCCGCTTGTGCAGGCGGCTAATCCGATTACAAGAATAACAGTTAGCAAAAGACTTATAATTTTTTTCATTTTTCATTCTCCTATTCTTTTATTGCGCCAATCATAACGCCGGTATTAAAATATTTTTGAATAAAGGGATAAAGTATGCAAAACGGCAAAGCCGTAATAACAACAATACTGTACTTTAACAGTTCTTTTGTTTTTTGTGCCTCAACCTGTTCTGTAAACGTTGCGGCATTTGAAAGTGAAGAGGTAAGTTTTTCGGTTATTTGCTTTACAACGACCTGTATCGACTGAAGATTTGGATTATCAATGTAAACTAAAAATCTCGTATAGTTATTCCACCAAGCGAGTGCTGAAAAGAGGAAAATTACCGCTATCATTGCTTTGGTAAGCGGTATTGCAAATTGAAAGAAAAAGCGGAAATCGGAAGAGCCGTCAATTCTTGCCGCTTCATAAAGTGTTTCGGGCAGTTCCTGAAAAGCGCTTCTTGCAAGTATTAAGTAGTAAGCGGTGAAAAATCCGGGAATAATGAGCACCCATACCGTATCAATCCAACCGATTGTTCTGTGAAGCAGGTAGGTGGGTATCATACCGCCGCTGAAATACATCGAAATTACAATAAGAGTATTCCAAAACTTTCTGCCTACCAAGTTCCTTCTTGAAAGTGCGAATGCCGCGGGAAGAACACCCGATAAACAAATGAAAGAACCTACAAACATATAAAATATTGAATTGCGGTATCCTATAAATATTTCAGGATAGTTCTTAAGAAGTTTATACGCCGAAAAGGATATACCCTTAGGTATTAAAAGGACTTCGCTTCTTGAAATATACGTAGGATCACTAATTGAAGCAATTAAAACAAACCAAACCGGATAAAGAGCAATAACACCTGCAAGTATCAGAAAAATGTTAATAACAAGGTTAACTCCTATATCCTGCTTAACTCTATTTTTTCTTTTTGTTGCCATATCTTTCACCCCTAACTTAAAACAGTGAAATATCGCTGAAACGTTTTGCGATTCTATTTGAAATTAAAACAAGTGCCAAACCTATTATGTTTGTAAATAGAGAAACTGCCGTTGAAAAACTGTAGTCGGCATTTATAAGTCCGTTCTTATATACGTAAGTACCTATTATTTCGGTAGCCGAAAGGTTAAGGTCATTTTGCATCAAAAGAACTTTTTCGTATCCTACCGATATAACCTTACCCATATCCATAATAAGCAAAAGCACTACGGTGGGCATAATTGTGGGGATATCGATATACCACATACGTTGAAGTTTGTTGGCACCGTCCATCAAAGCTGCTTCAATGAGTTGAGTATCAACCGAAGAAAGCGCCGCTATATAAATTACCGCACTTGAACCGAGTCCGGTCCAAATACCCGAGAGGAAATACATAGGATAAAACCACTTCGGGTCACCTTGGAAGAAGACCGTATCAAACCCCATACGCTGAAGCACAATGTTTATAAGTCCGGTTTCGCGATTACAAAACAGTTCAATAATCGTTACTACAACAACCGTAGAAAGCAGGTGAGGAAGATATGTTGCGGTTTGAGAAAATTTTCTTACCGATCTCCTTGAGGAGTTATGTATTAAGAGTGCAAAAATAATCGGTAACGGCCATAAAAGGAAGTGCTGAACGAACGAAATAATTATCGTATTTTTGAAAATTGTAGAAAATAGGTCAGATTTAAAAAGACGTTTGAAATTTTCAAATCCAACCCACGTTCCGCCGAAAAGTGACTCGCCGGGAAGAATTTCCTTGAATGCAATAATTACGCCGTACATCGGAACATAGTGGAACAGCAACATTGCAAACATTGCGGGAGTCAATAAAGCATACAATTGCCACTGTGAAAGTAACCGTTTTATAAACGGTTTCTTTTTGTTTTGTATTGATAATGATTGAGATGCCATTTTTAATCTCCTTTACAGGTCAATAATAGCGCCGTTTTTACGGAGCGTATCACGAAGTTCTTTTATGTCAACTCCGATAAAAGTTGTGTTGCTTTTTACCGCAAGTGATGCCGCGGTTCCGGCGGCTTCTCCGACTGCCATACAGGTTGACATTATTCTTGCAGGGCCCAATGCCTGACCTTCCGCCGCAATACAGCGGCCCGCCACAATAATATTTTCAGAGCCCTTTGGAATTAAAGCACCGTAGGGTATTCCCGCAACACCGAAAGGCAAACTTTTGTTTGCAAACGGTTGTGTTCTGCCGGAATCGGTTTTACGGCTTAAATCAAAATGTCTGCCCGCGAGTGCCACCGTATCTTCGGGCTTTTGCGTTGATAAAATCAATTCTTCCGTTAAGGGCTTTTCGGCAATAATTCTTCTTGTTTCACGTACGCCCGGATAATATGCGGTAAGTCTTAATTTACAATTTTCTGCACCGGGTATATATTTTTTAAATAAAACCTCTACAAGAAGTTCCGCACGTTTTCTTCCCCAAACGGTAAGTTCGGTACGGTCAAAGCCGCTCGTTCCGTCAACACCCGGTTTACTCGTGCCCCCATTGACCATAAATACGCCGTCCTCTACCATCGGGAAAATAATAAGTCTTTCGGGTAAATCAAGTTCTGGATTTTCATCAAGTGCTTTTTTGCAAATTTGTTTAAACCACGGGTCACCGGTTGTGTTTATGTACTCATCAATTTTTGAGGAATCTATATTCTCAATATGCGCGACAAGTCCCGCGTGGGTCATTTCTCCGGTGATTCTATCACCTTTGCAGGTTTCATAGCCCGCATCGTATACCATATCGGCATCACCGGTACAGTCTATAACGGTCCTACAGGGAACGTACAAAATACCGCTTTTGTTTGAAAGAAAAACACCGTTAATATGATTTTCGCTTTTGTTAACACCGAGCGCATGCGAATAGTAAAGAACATCAAGTCCCGATTCTTCCGCAAGTTCATCAAAAGCACGTTTCCCGATTTCAATATCGAAAGTAAGTTCATCGTGACAGCCAAGGCGGTCAAGCCCCGGATACTTATCCGTTTGCGCGATTTTGCAAGGACCTACACAACCGTGCTTTTCGTTTAGTTTTTCAATCATTTTATCAAACACGCCGCCAACTGCTTTGCGTGTTCGGTTAAGTTCACTGTATGAAATTCCGAGTTCGAGCATTTTGTTGTAAGGAATTGAGCCGCCGTAAGCACCGAGGAAAAACGGCAATGCACCGGCAGTTGAAACACCGCCCAAACAACCGTTTGCTTCAATAAGCAATGTTTTCATTCCGCTCTTTGCCGCCGCAATACCTGCGCCTATACCGGCAGGACCGCCACCGCAAACAACAACGTCATACTCATCAAGTTCAATAGCATTTTTAATAAAATCCATATTATTCAACCGTTCACTAAAGTGTTAATTGATTAAAAGGTACGTTAACGTCCCTTGCATCAGATTTTTTAAGGGTTACACAAACAGTACCGAGTTTTTCTATTTCAGCAGTTATTTTCATTCCGTCTTTTACTTTGTCTCTCGGAATTACAATTCGGTTACCCGTATGACCGAGTGTTACAACGTCTCCGGGGAAAAAGGTAATATACGAAGTGAAAAATACAAGTGAATCTGCCGCATCAACGTAGTATTCATCAGTATTGCCATCGGCACAACCTATACCTTCAACGTTAAGTTTCATTTTAAGTTTTGAAACTTCCTTGCGGTCAATATTTACCGGCTTTTCCAAAACGGTATTAAAGCCGTCTGCCCAACGCCCGTATACAAGCGGTAATCCTTTTTCCTGAAAAGTTGTGGGCTCAACTAAAATATCGTCAAAAGAACTGTCGGTTATGGAAATCATAGGCGTATAACCGAGAATGTGCTCTTGCGCGTTTTCGCTTGTCAGTTTATTTGCAAGTTTTTTAATAACTGCCGCAAGTTCAACCGAAATTTCAAGGTCGTTTGCGCGCGGAGGGATTTCTACTGTATTACCGGTGATTCCGAGTGCCGAATTCGGTGCACATAAGAAACGCGGTGTTTTAAGCATATGTATGCCTTCGTTTGTTTCGGCAGATTTATAATTTTTAAAAACAGTCCAAAAATGTCTTGCCGAATCAAGCGACCAGTCTTTTATTGAAATTTCACCCTTGCCGTCAGCCATAACTTTACGGACTGCCGGTGAAATATGAATTCTTGTAGGATCGTCTTTGGTTCTCCAATCGCCGAAATTAAGATTAAGCACCGGACTCTTTACCTCGCCTACCGCCTCAATTTCAGACTCTATTGTATCCGTAGGTCCGTTAAAGCAACATTCCTCGGGAAGACCTACGCCGTCCGTTCCGAGTGTGCCCATATGGATAATATCACCGGGGAAAAGTGTTGCGAAAGAAGAATACCACGTAATAACACGCTCGACACCTAAAAGTGTACCCGAAGTATGTGCGCGGTCGCGGTTCTTCCCTTTCATTCGGGTATATACGAGTAAATCGTAAACGTTGCCGATTTCCTCTTTAGTGGTAATCCAAGGTCCGACAGTGCAGTGAGCATCCGCCATCTTACCTGCCCATGAACAAGTGGCGCCAATATACCAGTCGTATTTTTTTGCAACGTCATAGTGGTTGATTTTTTCGGTGTACATTTGTTTTTCGTAACCTGCCATTGAAGAATCAATAACAACCGTATAACCCGCAACGTATTCAAGTGCGCGGTTAACGGGAATATTTCTTCCCTTTTTGCCGATTACAACACCGAGTTCAACATTATAGGCAAGTTTGCCTACGTTTTTCGGATGGAAAAATATTTGATTATTTCCCACAACCGAACCGCACGGACGTTGATGACCTTGCGGGAAAAGATTTGTTGAATGTCTTGCGGGGTTTGCCCTTATGAACGTAGGACAGTTCTGCACGAGTCCCCACATAAGACGCGGGTCTGGTATAGGTGACAACAGCTGAACGTCTTCAACGGGATAACCGCAATAGGTCATTCTTGCTTCGTCACTTTGAGCGAGAAAACGTATAAGAAACGTTTCAAGTCTGCTGAGCACCTTCATTCCCTCATCTTCAAGTTCAAGGAACTCTTTAAGGGTGGTCGGCCAAACACAGTCTGGCATAAAGGTCGGCATACTTACAGAATATCCGTTGGTCGTTGTGGCACTGTGCTGAAGTTGTCGGTCAACCTTTTCGGGCTCATAAACCCAAAGTCTGTTTTCGGCAGGATTATTGAGCACAATACCCCAAGACTGCCTGTTTTCATACTCGAAAGAAGCAAGTTTCATAAAATTACCACCCAAATTCAAAGATTAAATTAAATACTAAAAATATAATACAACGTCATCATTCCTACTGTCATCAGGTAAAAATTGGATTTGGACTTGAAAAAGAAATAATTTTGTTATATTATCATAATCGACATACAGTTGCAGCAATTTATGTGATTTGCGCAAAAATCACAAAAAGCAAACTGTTTTCAAAGAAAAATATATAGAATTTTTACGAGTTTACTCCTGTATTTTACAATATCGATAAAAGTTTTACAATACCACATCTTGCTTAAAAAATGTTCAAATATTGCTTTTAGTGTTTTGGAGGGTTGATTTTGAAAGATTTTACCGAAGTTGAATACCGTGTAACCGGCATTGACCACCGCTCTTTCCAACCGCATAATGACCGCGCGATAGAAATTATACAAACGTGGTCAGATGGCGGTTATTTCCTCATTAACGACCGTATTTTCCCAATCGAATCCGGCGCGATTTATTTGATTAACGCAGTAGAAACACACTGCTCTAATCCTGCGGATTACAACAGATATAATCGAAGCAAAATTATTGTCGATATTGATTTTTTCTTTAAAGTAATTGACACTTTAGACCTTAAAAACGAAGTAAATAAAGCATTTTTAGAATATGGTTCGTATTTTATCAAGTTTGATTTGCAGGATAAATTACCTTATCAAATGGATATGTTGTTTAAGCAATCGTACGATGTATTTTCAAACCCGGACGAATATTCTCACGCAACGATTACCTGCTGTATGTCGCAAATACTTATTGCCCTGCTTGAATATCAAGTTCCGGATTTACCCGATTACGATGCCAATAACGGCATTATCAACAAAGTTATGGCTTATATAAATGAAAATATTTATAAAACCGAAAACCTTTCGCTTGATAAAATTTCAGCCGATACTCACGTAAGCAAAGCGTATCTTTGCCATTTGTTTAAAAGAACAACGGGACTTTCGGTTATGCAGTATATAAATAACCTCCGTATTTCGCAGGCAAAGAAACTTTTACTTGATACAAATATGAAAATTCAGGATATTGCGCTTTCGCTCGGTTTTTCGAGCAGTACATTTTTTTGTAAAACTTTTAAAGCAAATGTCGGATGTTCCCCGGCGCAATACAG
>JAKSQL010000001.1 GCA_024404125.1 Clostridia bacterium | reverse complement strand
CTCTCCAGGGATGTTCTGCTTCTTGGCTGTACCCTTCTTATATAATCGCTTGTTCTCGTAGGAGCGATTTTTTTGCCGAATACGCAGAAAACAACTATCGGAAGCGCATAGAGTAAAATTATGAGTATACCCGTAAAACTGATAATAAGTTCAAACGCCTCGTCTGCAAATCCCGTTGCAACGCCGCCGGCACCACCAGTTACGGTATTTATATCGTAGAATATCTTAAACTGTCTGAATACAAAATACTCTACCAAAAACAGTACCGCCGTAACGGACATAATACCTATTGCAATTCCTCTGTTTGCCTTTTGGTTTTTAGATATCGATGTGAGCAGATAACCCACTATGCCGTAACAAACTGAAAACAGCACCGTAAAAATAAGACCTACCGACCAAAATTTGCCCACTGTGGCTATTTTGAATATCAACTCGTAATATGTAAATATTACGGGAAACATACAGTAGAACGGCCATTTACTTTTTGCCGCGTGTTTTTCTCTCTTTAAATGATCCAAAACAATTCACGTCCCCAAAACAATATATTTCTATTTTAACAAACTTATAAGAAAAAATAAAGTGTTATTTTTAATTTTTTATTTCACTTTTTCCGATATTTCAAGAAATCATTGCCTTTACGACATTTTTGATTTATAATATATTATTATATTGCAGGGAGGCGGCTTTTTTGGACATTAAACTCGGCGATAAACTTAAAATGAAAAAAAGTCACCCTTGCGGTTGCGATATTTTTGAGGTAGTGCGCGTAGGTATGGACTTTAAACTTAAATGTGATAAGTGCGGTCATATAGTTATGATACCGAGAGCAAAAGCCGAAAAAGGCATAAAATCAATTCACCGAGAGGAAGAAAAACCTGATGTTTGATAAACTCGCCGCAGTTGAAAACCGATACGAGCAGATAAGCGTTGAACTTTCACGTCCCGAAACGGCGGCTGATACTGCGACCTTTACAAAACTTATGAAAGAACACGGCGAACTTACCCCGATAGTTGAAAAATACCGTGAATACAAAACTGCCGTAGAAAGTGAGCAGGAAGCAAAAGGGCTGCTTGACGGCGGTAATCTTGATAAAGATTTCAAAGAACTTGTTGAGGAAGAATACGAAACTGCAAAGCTGAATAAATCCGTTTTTGCGGACGAACTTAAAATACTGCTTTTACCGAAAGACCCCAACGATTCAAAAAACGTTATAGTTGAAATCCGCGGCGGTGCGGGCGGTGAAGAAGCGGCGCTTTTTGCTGCGGAACTTTACCGTATGTATTCTATGTATGCCGAAAGCAAGCACTTTTCAACCGAGATTACAAACCTTAACGAAACCGAACTCGGCGGATACAAAGAAATAAGTTTTATGATAGAAGGTATCGGCGCATACTCAAAGTTTAAGTACGAAAGCGGTGTTCACCGCGTACAGCGTGTACCCGATACCGAAACGCAGGGACGTATTCATACCTCTACCGTAACGGTAGCAGTGCTCCCCGAAGCAGACGAAGTTGAGGTAGATATTAACCCCGCAGACCTTAAAATAGATACGTTTCGCTCATCGGGTGCAGGCGGTCAGCATATCAATAAAACCTCCTCCGCAATAAGAGTAACACATATCCCGTCAGGTACGGTGGTAGAGTGCCAAGATGAGAGAAGTCAGTTAAAGAACAAAGAAAAAGCACTTAAAGTTTTAAGGGCTCGGCTTTATGACGTTGCAAAAACCGAACACGATGCCGCAATAGCATCTGACCGTAAAACGCAGGTCGGTACGGGTGACCGAAGCGAGAGAATTCGCACCTATAACTTCCCGCAAGGCAGAGTTACCGACCACAGAATAGGTCTTACACTTTATAAACTTGAAGATATTATGAACGGTAATATAGACGAAATTGTAGACGCGCTTATAACCTATTACCGCACCAAAGCACTCGAAAATCAGGAAAACGAAGGTTAGTGGGCTTTAATGGAAACACTTAAACTTGACGTTATATCAGGTAACCGTAAAGAGAATATTCTTATCGCCGCAAACTTGTTAAAGCAGGGCAAGACGGTGGCAATCCCTACCGAAACGGTTTACGGTCTTGCCGCTTCCGCGTTTGACGATAATGCAATTAAAAATGTATTTTTAGCCAAGGGCAGACCGCAGGATAATCCGCTTATCGTTCACATAAGCGATATGGAAATGCTTAAAACCGTAGCAACCGATATACCGGATATTGCCTATAAATGCGCCGAAAAGTTTTGGCCCGGTCCTTTTACAATGATACTTAAAAAGACTGATAAAATCGCAAAAAGCGTAAGCGCCGGGCTTGATACCGTAGCAGTAAGAATGCCAAGCGATAATATAGCGCACGATATTATAGCGGCGTGCGGCATTCCGCTCGCGGCACCCTCCGCAAACCTTTCGGGAAAACCGAGCCCCACTACCGCAAAGCACGTAGTAGATGACCTTTTCGGTAAAATAGACGGTATAGTTTTAGGTAACGACTGCAAGGTAGGTGTTGAATCCACCGTTATCACCCTTGTAGGAAAACCTAAACTGTTACGCCCCGGAGGAATAACACTTGAAAGTTTAAAAGAAATCATACCCGATATCGAGGTTGATAAAGCGGTTTTATGTAAACTTGACGGCAATCACAAGGTCGCCTCCCCCGGTATGAAATACAAGCACTATGCACCGAATACCGAAACTTACCTCATTTCAGGTGAAAGTAATAAATTTGCGGATTATGTAAACAAACAAAGCAACTGTGTTGCCGTATGTTTTGAGGAAGAAAAAGACTTAATAAAGGTTAAAAATACCGTATACGGAAAAGCAAGTGACGAAACTACCCTTGCAAAAAACGTTTTTGCGGTGCTTCGTAACTGTGATACTTTCGGTTGTGATAAGATATTCATACATGCGCCCTCAAAAAGCGGTGTAGGTCTTGCGGTGTATAACCGTCTTATCAGGGCGGCGGCATTTAAGGTGATAGAATTATGAGTTTTATTATCGGTCTTACGGGCCCTACGGGTGCAGGCAAAAGCGAAGCATCACTCATTTTTAAAGAGTGCGGCTTTTTTACGGTTGACTGCGATAAAGTGGCAAAAGAGGTCACTCAAAAAAATTCTTGTGTAATTAAAAAATTATGCGAAGTTTTCGGGCAAGATATTTTATGTAACGATAATACTCTTGACCGCAAAAAACTTGCCCGTATTGCCTTTTCTTCCAAAGAAAATACCGAACTTTTAAACCGTACGGTACTTCCCGCGATTTGCGAAAAGATAACCGAAATAATAAGAGACAAAGATAAGGTGCTTTTAGATGCACCTACGCTTTTTGAAAGCGGTCTTGATAAAATATGCGATAAAACGGTATGTATTTTTGCAAACGAAGATATACGGCTTAAAAGAATTACCGCAAGGGACAACATCGAAAAGCACGATGCGCTTCTTCGCATAAGAGCCGGTAAAACGGAAACATTCTACAAATCGCGCACCGACTTTTTTATCTTAAATAACGGCGATTTTGAACTGTTCAAGTCGCAGTTAATAAATATAATAAACAATATTGACGGAGGTATATAATATGTCACAGGATGCAGTAAAAGAACTAAAAGAGGAACTTTTCTACAATAAGAAAAACGGTCTTTTAAAGGTAAGCGAAAAAGAAATTGAAACTGCAAACGGCTATTGTGAGGGATATAAGGACTTTATATCCACCGCAAAAACAGAGCGCGAAGCCGCAAAACTTTCAATTTCAATGGCAGAAAAAAGCGGTTTTAAGCCCTTTGACCGCAACGCAAAATACAAGGCGGGCGACAGGGTTTATTTTTCAAACCGCGGTAAAACCGTCGCATTCGCGGTAATCGGCAAAAACGGTATGGAATGCGGTACAAACATCACCGCGGCGCATATCGACTCACCGCGCCTTGACCTTAAACCGAATCCGCTTTACGAAGATACCGATTTGGCACTCTTTAAAACACACTATTACGGCGGAATAAAGAAGTATCAATGGACTGCCGTTCCGCTTTCGCTTCACGGCGTTTTCTGCAAGAAAGACGGCAGTACGGTTGAAGTCAGTCTGGGCGAAAAAGACGGTGAGCCGCAGTTTGTTATAAACGACCTGTTGCCCCATCTTGACAAAGAGCAGTCAAAGCGCACTATGGCGGAAGTAATAAAGGGCGAGGAATTAAACGTTCTTATAGGCAGTATGCCCTTTAAGGCGGACGAAGGCAGTGACCTTGTAAAACTCAACATTTTAAAACTTCTTAACGAAAAATACGGCATAACCGAAGAGGACTTTTTATCCGCAGAACTCGAAATGGTACCGGCTATGAAACCGTGCGATTTGGGATTTGACCGCTCACTTATCGGCGGTTACGGTCAGGATGACAGAGTTTGTGCCTACCCTGCCCTCACCGCGATTTTAGACGTTAAGGCACCCGAAAAAACGGCAATTGCCATTTTAGCCGACAAAGAGGAAATCGGGTCTGACGGTAATACCGGTCTTAATTCGGATTTCTTATATCACTGTGTATGTGATTTGTGCTATGCTTTAGGCGGTGACGTTACGGTAGCTCTCAGAAATTCTTGTTGTTTATCGGCCGATGTTAATGCCGCTATGGATCCGACCTTTAAAGACGTATCAGAGCCGATGAACGCTTCACTTGTTAACTACGGTGTAGTTCTCACAAAATATACCGGTGCACGCGGTAAAGGCGGCACTTCGGATGCATCGGCAGAATACGTAGCAAAAGTACGCGCTATGCTTGATAATGCAAATATAATTTGGCAGACCGGCGAACTCGGTAAGGTAGATGCAGGCGGCGGCGGAACAGTAGCGATGTATATTGCTAATTTAGGCGTTGACGTAGTAGACCTCGGAGTACCGGTACTTTCTATGCACGCGCCGTTTGAAACCACATCAAAACTTGACGTATATATGTGCTACCGCGCAATGTATGAATTTATGAAATGATTTTTTAAAAATAAATTTACCCGATGGGTTGATTTTACTTGACAACCTATCGGGTATTTTATATAATATCTTAGTAACTAAACATATTTGGAGACGTATCGAAGTGGGGACGTTTCCGAGCGCCGCCTGCGGCGGATACAGCGAGGAATAAGGAGCAGCCGCGGTCGAAATTTTCAGGCGCTCCAAGCCGAAAGAAAATTTCGGGCACCGCAATGGGACATAACGGACCTTCCGTTATGAAAGTAACAATTTAATATTCGGTTAATACTTTTTTAAAGTTTAACAATATATGGAGACGTATCGAAGTGGTCATAACGGACATGACTCGAAATCATGATGCCCTTTAAGAGACGAGGGTTCGAATCCCTCCGTCTCCGCCAACAAAAAAGTCTCTTTTGTCTACCGACAAAAGAGACTTTTTTGAATGAAGTCGCTTTGCTGATGAATAATGAATAATTATTGCCTCTCCGCCGCTTTTATGCTATGTTTGCGCTACAAAGGGGACAAAATATGTAATCTTACAAACATATTATATTTCGATGAGATATCTATAAAGAAAAATGTTCTATCAGCATAGTGGAAAAATCATCAATATATTTGTTTGCGGCGTATTTTTTGTATATATAAATTTTTCGTTTGATTTCTCCAATGTTTTTTAGTGTTATCTCTTCTGAAAATTGCCTATGCCATGAAAGTTCCGGAACAATTGCTATTCCAAGCCCCAATTCAACGCATTTTCTTATATAAAACGGATCTTCGCTTTGTAAGACAATGTGCGGATTAAAACCTAAACGGTTGCATATTTTCAAGGAGTTTGCATATAGACTGCTCCCTTTGTTCATTGTAATAAACGGAGCATTTTCAAGTTCGAGAGGGATTATGTCGTTATTAAAAACAAATTTATTTTTGTTATAAGCCAATAAAAAGTTCTCTTCGGCTGCTTTTATTTTTGAATATGGTAAATCCAATTCTTTATCGGTCACTATAATGTCAAATTCGTCAGAAATTTGATCATTATTATGTGTGGTTATAAAAGAAACTTCAGGGTGGGTTTTTCTGAAAGCTTCAATTACTTCCATCACGATTCGACGGCAAATACATATATTTATGTTAATCGTATTGGTTTCTTGTAATTTTCTCAAGGTCTTTTCTGCATTTTCAAGTATATCCAAGGCTGTCTTTGCGTTTTTATAGAAAAGTAATCCTGCGTCATTAAGTTTTATTTTATTAGCGTATCTTTCAAATAGGGGCGTTTCAACCTCTTTTTCAAGGCGTTTAATCGTTTGTGAAATATTTGATGGCGGAACTAAAAATTTTTTTGCTGTTTTCGAAAAATTTTGTGTTTGTGCGGCGTCGCAAAAATATTTTAACTGTAATATTTCCATGATAAACACTTCCTTTTCTATAATCATTATATTACAAAATATATTAACTTTCAAGTTATGGTATTATAACTAATTTGATGATTTACAATATGGTAAATCGGTTGTAATATTAAAATACAAAAGGAGATTGATTATGGCTGAATTTTTGGAAGTTGTTATGATCGTAAGCTTTGGAGCTTCTTGGCCGCTCAATGTTATTAAATCTTATAAAGCAAGAACAACTAAAGGAAAAAGTCTGGCGTTTTTGTGTCTGATTTTCTTTGGTTATATAGCAGGTATCATTTCAAAACTTTTAAACGAGGCATATATGATGTCTTTTTCTTCAAAATGGTATGTGCTTTTCTTTTATGTATTGAATTTAATTATGGTTGGAATCGATTTGTGTCTTTATATTAGAAATTATCGGCTTGACAAGGAGAATAAAAAATGAAAATCCTGTCTATAGGCAACAGTTTTTCGCAAGATGCACATAAATGGCTTCATAAATTAGCCAAGCTTAGCGGGTTTGATATAGAAACAGCAAACCTTTATATCGGTGGATGTAGTTTAGAGACGCATTGGAAAAATGCTGAAGAAAATAATAGATACTATAGTTTAGAACTTAACGGAAATGTAGGAACACGAAGTGTTAGCATTGAAGAAGCGTTAAAATTAGAAACGTGGGATATCGTTACACTTCAGCAGGTCAGTCACAAAAGCGGCATCCCTGAAAGCTACGAGCCGTATCTGTCGTCGCTGGCAAATATGGTCAGAGAATTACAGCCTGATGCAAAACTGTATTTCCATCAAACATGGGCGTATGAGATCGACTCCGATCGCGGCGGGTTTGCCAATTATAACCATGACCAAGCCGAGATGTACAACCGCATCAAACAGACAACCAAGATGGCTGCCCAATCCATTCACGCCGCATTAATACCGGTGGGTAAAGCGATTCAAAATTTGCGTGAAACAGTCCCCGAATTTGATTATCAAAATGGTGGTTTGTCCCTTTGTCGTGACGGCTTTCATTTATCTTTGAATTACGGAAGATATGCAGCGGCGGCAACTTGGTTGCATACAATGATCGGTAAAAAAATCGACGCTGTGGATTTTGAGGATTTTAATCCTGAACTTTTAAAGAAGATAATAGATGTTGTAAATGAATTGTAAAAGAAAAAACTAAAGAAAATCAGGTTTTTAGACCGGTTCCATTTTGAGTGTCGGTCCCACGAGAGAAACGCTATTTGTCTACCAGGCAAAAAATGAACACAAGGGGACGAACTGATATCGTTAATGCTTGAATGGAAGTGGTGGGATAAATCAGTTGATGAAATTAACGGATTTATTACGGTGCTGACAAGCGGCGACCTTAATTTTGCAAAGAACAAAATTAAAGAATTTTTAAACAAATAAATATCCTATCAGACCTATATACTTTATATTAAACTAAAAAGACAAGGCGGCGGTAACTTACAGTTACCGCCGTCGCGATATTATCTTTTTCATTTAAACACATTCTTAAAGTTTATTTTTAACGAATTCATTATACCAAAAAACGGTAAAAGATGCAACTAAAACACACATCTTGATTCATATAAATAAAACCTTTATACATTGCGTTTATCGGCATCTGCCGCGCTGCTTTTTGCTATTTTAAAACCTATAAACAATGCCAATGCGATTATTATATGTTCAAAAACTACCGCATAAGGAATGAGTTTTGAAAGCGCTTGAAGAACTATCGGTAAAAGGAGTATAAACATAAGCACTACGGCGGATTTTTTAGGTCTCTTTGTTTTAAACAAACATACTGACACCCTTATAAAAGCAAGTGCCGAAAAAGCGACCAGAGCGAATATATCGTACTTCGGGAAATAGAAAAGTCCAAAAACGGCGGTAAGGTAGAGTACCGACTCAAAAAGATATACCGCGGATTTTTCATAAGAGTTTTTCTCGGTAATAAAGTTTATCATAGCCAAAGAAAACCGCCTGATAAGTTCAAAAAGCAATACGTATAAAATTACCCATATCAAAGTTTTTTCCGAATTTTCAAACTTAAGAATATGCACCGCGGCGCCCATAAACGCCGCAACCGTTGTAAGCAAAAATACCCCGCGCCATTCGTTTTTCTCGCCTTTTAAAAGCAAAATAAAAAACAAAAGCGAAATAAGCGCTATCGGTATATCGGTAAAACCCTTTAATGCTTCTGCCATTTCGTTCAAAGTATCATCTCCCCTATGTTTTAAGTATATCATTGCGGGAGTTATTTTGCAAGGACGAGCACCTTCACCGACTTAAAAATAATTATTTATTGTAATAATTGCATAAATAATTTTTCGGCAAATAATCAGTATTACAAAAAAGTTGTGCAATTTATACTAAATATCGCAAAAATCAGGTACAAGAAATTACTTGAAAAACGCAAACGAATATTGTATTATTATAGAGTAAATAATATAATGGAATATAAATTCTTATATATCACAAGGAGAAGTTTTATGGCGGATTATACTACAAGTCAACTTTGCAATATGCTTGAGCATAAACTCTCGCACAATTTCGGTGTTGCGCCGAACGAAGCATCAGACGAAATTTTCTACAAAGCGTGCGTTCTCGTTTTGCTTGACATTATGAGTGAGCGCAAAGCAAAATTTAAAGAATCGGTAAATGCGAGCGAGGCAAAAACAGTATATTATTTAAGTATGGAATTTTTAATGGGCAGGTCGCTTAAAAACAACCTGTACAATTTAGACCTTACCGAAAAGATGCAAAAGGCGCTTGCAAAATACAAAGTTAAACTTGATAACCTTTATGAATTTGAGCCCGATGCGGGACTTGGCAACGGAGGTCTTGGCAGACTTGCCGCCTGCTTCCTTGACGGTCTTTCAACCGGCGGTTATTCGGCAAGGGGTTATTGCATAAAGTACGAACTCGGCATATTCCGTCAAAAACTTGTAGACGGTTGGCAAACCGAGATGCCTGATTTTTGGCTTCCCGGCGGTAGTGTATGGTTAGAGCCGAGGCCCTCCGCTTCGGTAGACGTTCACTTTGACGGATATATTGACGAGTGGTGGGATAACGGTTATCACCACGTTGAGCATAAGAACTTTAGTAATGTTCACGCCGTTCCGTATGACCTTAAGGTTGCAGGTAAAGACGGTAAAACCGTAAACGTTTTGCGTCTTTGGAGTGCCGAATGTCAGGACTTTAATATGAGCGCCTTTAATCAGGGTGACTACGTTCGCGCACTCGAGCAACGTGCAAACGCCGAGGCAATTTCAAAGGTCTTATACCCCGAAGATAATCATATGGAGGGCAAGTCTTTAAGACTGCGCCAGCAATACTTCCTTGTATCCGCTTCGGTACAGGATATTTTGGCGCGCCATATGAGAAAATACAATACACTTGATAATCTGCCCGAAAAGGTGGCCATCCACATTAACGATACCCACCCAACCCTTGTTATACCCGAACTTATGCGCTTATTGCTTGACGAATGCGGTTATTCGTGGGAAACGGCATTTGATATTGTTTCCAAAACCGTTGCATATACAAACCATACAATAATGTCAGAAGCACTTGAATGCTGGCAGATACAACTCTTTAAAGAGCGCCTACCCCGAATTTATCAGATAGTTGAGGAAATTGACCGCAGATACCGCGAACACGTAATAAACACTACGGGTGACTATGCGCTTTCCGAACGTACCGCGATTATTCAAAACGGTGTTGTTCGTATGGCAAACCTTTGTGTTGCGGTATGCCATACCGTAAACGGTGTTTCAAAACTGCACAGTAATATTATTAAAGACGAACTCTTTAACGATTACTACAAAATGACTCCCGAAAAGTTTACCAACGTTACAAACGGTATTGCTCACCGCAGGTGGCTGTGTCAGGCAAATCCCGAACTTACGGCACTGCTTTGCGAACTTATAGGTAACGGCTTTATAAAAGATGCATCGGAACTTGAAAATCTTATGAAGTATAAAGGCGATAAGGCGGTACTTGATAAAATTGCCGAAATCAAACTTTCAAATAAGGTGCGTCTTTCAAACTTTATTTCATCAAATTACGGAATAAGTATTAACCCTGATTCTATTGTTGATATGCAGGTTAAAAGGTTGCACGAGTATAAACGTCAACACCTTAACGCGCTTCACATTATAAGCGATTATCTCTATATTAAAAACAACCCGAATGCCGAATTCACGCCCAAAACCTATATATTCGGCGCAAAAGCCGCAAGCGGTTATCTCTTTGCAAAAGAGATAATACAAATGATTTACAAACTCTCAAAAGTTATAAATTCAGACCCCGCGGTAAACGGTAAAATGAAGGTTATCTTCTTTGAGGATTACCGCGTAACACTTGCCGAGCTTATGATACCCGCGGCGGAAATAAGCGAACAAATTTCACTTGCTTCAACAGAGGCAAGCGGAACAAGTAATATGAAATTTATGATGAACGGCGCAATTACACTCGGTACCGAGGACGGCGCAAACGTCGAAATTCACGAGGCGGTAGGCGATGATAACATCATAATTTTCGGTATGCGTACTCCCGAGGTTTTACAACTGCAAAAGCGCGGATATTCACCTATGGAGTATTACAACAACAATCAGTCCTTACGTGAAGCCCTTGATTTTATCGGCCGGGGTATTGACGGCAAACCGTTTGACCATATCGTATCAACCTTAAAATCGAATGACACATATATGGCGCTTGCCGATTATTCCGATTACTGCACCGCGCAGGCAAAAATAAACGAACTTTATAAAGATAAGTATAAGTGGAACGAAATGTCGCTTGTAAATATCGCAAAATCGGGAATTTTCGCGGCAGACCGTTCGATAAAAGACTATGCCGAAAACATCTGGCATATAAAACCCGTTAAATAATTATGAATTATTATCCTTTTGACGAAAGAAAAATTTTATACCGTTCAAAATTATCAGCCGTAGCAAGTGACGAAAGTATCACGCTACGGCTACTTGTGCATAATGATGCGCACTGTTATAATGCTTTTCTTTTGATTAAAAAGGACGGCGAAGAATTTGAGTACCTTAAAATGACCGAAAACGGTGCAATTGATAACTACCGCATTTTTGAACGTACAGTTTTAAAGGATACGGGACTTTATTTTTACGCCTTTAAATACGAAAGCGAGTACGGGGACTTTTTTGTTTCAAAAACAGACGGCGGTCTTGGAACTTTTGACAGAGAGTTAAAAGATTTGTTTCAACTTACCGTATACGATAAAAATTTTAAAACTCCCGATTGGCTTAAAGGCGGCATAATATACCAGATTTTCCCCGACAGGTTTTACTGTTCGGGCAAAGAAAAGAAAAACGTGCCAAGTGACCGCTTTATTCAAACCGATAAATCAGCAATACCAGAGCACAGGCAAAGCGAAAAATTAAAAACTCTCGGCAATGATTATTTCTGCGGCGATATCAAGGGCATAACCGAAAAACTGCCCTACTTAAAGAAACTTAACGTAACTCTTATATACTTAAACCCAATTTTCGAAGCGCATTCAAACCACCGTTACAACACTGCCGATTACTTAAAAATTGACAGTCTTTTGGGTGACGAAAACGATTTAAAAGAACTTTGCAAAGCGGCAAAGAAATACGGCATTTCGGTAATACTTGACGGTGTGTTTTCTCATACGGGAGACGACAGTATTTACTTTAACAAATACAACCGATACGAAAGTACGGGCGCATACCAAAGTGTGAATTCGCAATATTTTGAGTGGTATAAATTTGAAGAATATCCCGAAAAGTACAAAAGTTGGTGGGGTGTTAAAACTCTTCCCGAAACGGTGGAGGAAAACGAAAGTTTTGCCGAATTTATAACGGGCAAAGGCGGTGTTTTAAAGCACTACCTTAATTTAGGTGTTAAGGGCTATCGGCTTGACGTTGCAGACGAACTGCCCGACTGTTTTCTTGAAAAGATACGCAAAAGCATTAAAGAGGAAAGTGAAGATAATTTCCTTTTAGGCGAGGTTTGGGAAGATGCCACAAATAAAATAAGTTACGGCAAAAGAAGGGAATTTTTACTCGGAAGTCAACTTGACTCTGTTATGAATTATCCCTTTGCAAACGCGATTTGTGACTTTATTAAAAACGGCAATTCAAAAAATTTAAACGAAACGGTATTATCAGTTTGCTTAAACTATCCGCCGCAGGCGCTATGCCTTAATATGAACCACATAGGCACACACGATACCGCACGCGCACTTACCTTGCTTTCTGATACCTATCGGCAAAACCCCGACCGCGATTGGCAGGCAGAACAGACATTGAATGAAAGCCAGTACTCTTCTGCAAAGTCCCTTTTAAAACTTGCTGCGGTAGTACAGTACACTCTACCCGGTGTGCCATCGGTGTTTTACGGTGACGAAGCGGGTACTTACGGATACTCCGACCCGTTTTGCAGGAAATATTTCGATTGGGATAATATAGATAACGATTTATTGAGTTTTTATAAAGCACTCGGCAAGATGCGAAAAGATTGCAGCGCTTTTATTGACGGTCAGTACTCTCCGCTTTATGAAGATAATGGATTTTTATGCTATGAGCGGATAAAGGGTGACGTTAAAGCACTGATTGCCGTAAACAGAAGCGGAAATGGAAGAGAAATAAAACTTGACGGCTATTACAAAAAAGCAAAACACGTTTTAGGTGTAAAGCCCGAAAGCGAAAAACTTTTGCTTAAAACAAACGAATTTTGCTTTATTTACTAAAACAAAATAACGGGAGACGGATAAAATCCGTCTCCCGCTTACTTTTTTATTTTATTCTTCTTGCTTCTATGTAAAAGCGCTTATCGCAGGCGTGACCCATTGAAAAGGTCTTTCGCGGCAAAGAGCCGTCAGAACATACGCTTTTAAAAAGATCGCCTTTTTCAATTCCCTTAAATATAAAACCCAAACTGTTTTCCTTTTTGCAAAGTTTTTTAAGTGACTCTATACCGTGGATATAATCCAATGTGACATTTTTGTTTTCTTTTAAGTATTCGTCAAGAAAATTTTGCAGGGTAGCAACACTTTGCACCTCGGGCGAATTAACAAAAAAAGTTTGCTCTTTGTCACCGTATATGCACCTGTACTCTTTTTTACTGCCCGAAAGATTTTTACAGTACTGCTTAAAATCGGCTATTACCTTTTCGGGCTCTATGCCGAAAAGCACCCTGTAAATCGGCTCAAAGTCAAGCGCTGTATCGTGAATATTCACAACCTCAACTAAAGAATAACGCGAAAGTTCGGTTTTGTTTTGGTTGTAGCATTCCTTTGCCGTTGCAAGAGAATGGTTGCCGTCCCCTACACAAAAAGTAAGGTCATTATGCTTTTTTGATAACTTTTCTATGCTCATTTCGATTAAGGCATTATCCTCTTTATTTACAAGGAATGCCTTTATACTGCCGGAATTTTGCATAAGCTTAAAATCGTAAAGCAGTTTATAATTATCTTTGTTTTCCTCTATACTGCCTATAAGTATATTTTCGTCATCATCGACAAGCAACATAACGTGAGGTATTTCAAGCGGTGCACCTTTTCTTATCTCTACTCTCGGAGGTATTCTGCTTATAACAGTCTTTTCGGTGGCGCGTATCGCACTTTTTGAGTCGGGCGAATAATCGTACGCCTCAAGGTCTATCATACCTATTATTCCTTTACGTACCCTACCGTCATTCTGAGTGCGCTCAATATATATGTAACTTTGCTTGTACTCGTTTAAAATACCGTCTTTTAAATACTTTTGCATATTGGCATTTATTTTATTTATACGCGCGGTATTATCGTCACTTAAATACACTTCAGGCAAAATAAGGTTAAGCGCCGAAGGGCAGTCACCTACCGTTTTTTTAACCTCTTCCCAATATTCCGGCTCGCTTGTATACTGGTCGCAGGCGATTACCGCCCATTTATCAAAATCTGTTTTCGGCAAAAGTATATCTGCCGAAAAAAAGCACTTTTCCATAATTTTATCCCCTTAAAAACTCGGCTACCGTCTAATGACAGTAGCCGTTTTGTTATTCGTAATCCGAAACCGTTATCTTTGTAACGCAGTCCTTAACAGTGTCTATATATACCGTAATGCCCGAACGTTTATTGTCTTTGGTACGGAAATAATCAAGATAATAATTATTTTCCGCTATCGCGTAAAAATGTGACGGAGGGCCTAAATACTCGATAACATCGGTAACGGCGGATAAATTGCTTACACCGTTTATCCAAAACTGACCGTAAGCGGTATCGGGTGCAATAAGTTTGTTTTCCTCTATTTCAAAGGTTACAAGCATACACTTTTTAAGCGGCTTCGACGATTTTGAATCGTTGTAAAATACACAGTCAAGCATACTGCCGTACTCATTTATAAGGTGAACTTTAAGTTGCTTGCCTGCAAGTACCGTGGATTCTTCGTTATACGGCTCGCTTTCGGCGAGTTTCCAACCGCTCTTCTCTATTTCCGAATACTTAACGGGGAGTTTAAGATTTGTACCGTCCACCGTAATGTTATACTTGAAATCTTCGCCTAAATATTCTTTTGAATAGTTTTCTTCGTCATAAAGACTTATATCAAAATAAAGGGGCATAACCGTATCGGTAGATTTGATTTCAGGAATTGAAACAACGGAAGAATTCTCTTTTTGCGGATTTTCCTCTTTCTTTTCGCCGTAATTCTTATCTACCTTACTGCAAGCACAAAGCAAAAACATTGTGAATGCCGTAAAAAGTATAAAGGTTTTTCTTAAATACTTTTTCATAAAATCACGCACCTCTTAATTTATTCTATATTTGTGTCACGAAAATGTCAACCAAATACTGACTTTATATCGCTTAAAACTGCTTCTTTAAGTGCATTTTCGTCTTTAAACTTCTTTTCGTCCCTTATAAAGCGCTTGGGATTTAACCTTATTTCCTTACCGTATAAATCGGAGGAAAAATCAAATATATGAGTTTCGGCAAATACATCGTCAGTTTTAAAAGTAGGTCTTATACCTATATCTGATATTGCCTTATAAACCTTACCGTCAACAATAACTTCGGACTCATAAACACCGAATTTAAGTTTTACAAGGTCTTTGGGATAGGGGGTGTTGGCAGTGGGAAATCCCAAAGTTCTGCCACGCTTATTGCCCGATACTACCTTTGCAGTAAATCCGAAAGGCATATATAAAAGTTCATTTGCCTTACTTATTTCACCGTTTTCGAGCATTTCTCTTATACTGCTTGAAGATACCGTTTTGCCGTTTTTCTCTACCTTTTGGGCATAGGAAAATTTTATGTTTTTTCCTTTGCAAAATTCTGCTACGGCATCTTTATCTTTAAGGTCACTGCCTAATTTATAGTTAAATCCGCAACAAATAAGGTCGGGAGAAAACTCTTTATAAATATCCTCCAAGAAAGTGTTTGCGCAGGTACCTTTAACTTTGGCAAAATCAAGTTCTTTTATACTTTTTACACCAAGTTCTCTTAATGCGCAAAATCGGTCTTTATCGGACATTAAAAGTTTTGTTTCGGATTTAAAAAACTTCGGAGGAGTTTTAAAGGTTACGGCAGTTATATCGTATCCGTATGCCAAATCAATGACCGCCCTATGACCGATATGCACACCGTCAAAAGTGCCGAGCACTACCGCTTTAAGCATTATTTCTCCCCCGTCTTATAATCGTTTATCACACACTTGACCGCAAGTTCGTTAAGGGTTAAGTCAACAGTACCGAGCCCTAAAAACAAATCACCGTACTTTACTCTTATTACCTCTTTATCGGAATAAATATCAGGTTTTAAGCGGTCAAGAGACAGTTTGCCGCCGTTTGAAAAACGTACCGCCTGCTTTTCGGTTACGTTTACCGCCCTAAAGTGACTTACGGCGTATTCCTCATTCATAACGTAATTACCTATATTATCGCTATTTAAAGTATCAAGGTTAACACACTCTTTAATATCAATGCCGCAGGTGTTTGTGCGGCAAAGCGATATAAGCGTAGCCCCGCAACCAAGTTTAATACCTATATCGTTGCAAAGACTTCTTATATACGTACCTTTTGATACCTTTACTTTAAATTCAAATTCAAAATCGCCGTTAAGCGGTTTTGTTTGCTCTATTTCAAAAATTTCGATTTCTCTTTCGGGTATATCGGTAACCTTACCCTGACGTGCAAGGTCGTAAAGCCGTACCCCGTCCTTTTTAAGCGCACTGTACATAGGAGGTACCTGCTTCTGTCTGCCTTTAAATGCGCTTAAAACCTCGGTGATATCGGAATTTTTGTATCTTGAAAGTTTGTCTTGTGACATACTTGCTGTTACAGTTACTGTTATATCGTATGTGTCAGTGTTGATACCGAGTGTTACACCGGCTACATAGGTTTTGTCGGCATCAAGCAAATATGAAGAAAGCGCAGTTGCCCTGCCTGTGAATATCGGCAGTACACCCGTAGCCATAGGGTCAAGCGTACCGGTATGACCTACCCGCTTTTCACCCGTAAGCCGTTTTATTCTTGCTACCGCACCAAATGAGGTTATACCCTGCGGTTTATCAATGAGAATCAGTCCCATTATCCGCTTCCTCCAAATACTTTCCGATAACCGAAAGTATCTGCTCTTTAACCTCACTTAAGGTGCCTTCAAGTGTAGCACCTGCCGCCGCCTTATGACCGCCGCCGCCGAGTTCTTTACAAATCGCCGAAGCATCAAGCGGAAAATAAGTACGGAGTGAAATCTTAAAGACTTTATCATCGGTTTGCTTTACGGTAACACCTGCTATTACACCCTCAACACTTCTTGATATAATCGCTATACCTTCAAGGTCGGAACCCGAACAACCCGTTTTATTCTGCATATCGGCAGTTACCGAAAGAATAATGCACCTGTTATCAAAATGATATTCGGCTGTATCAAGTACCATACGTTCAAGTTCGAGTAACTTTTTGGACTTGGTATCAAACATAAGTTTGTTTATCTCGTCTGCCTTTATATCGTATTCGTAAAGTTCGGACGCTATTTCGTGGGTTTTCGCCGTTACGTTTGAATACTTAAAGCATCCCGTATCGGTTGCGATACCCGTATAGAGTGCCTTTGCCGCGCGGGTATTTATATTGACCTTCATAAAACAAAGTAATTCGTAAATTATCTCGCAGGTAGCCGAAGCAGAACTGTCAAGATAAAGATACTTTGCATACTTTGTGTTTGAAATGTGATGGTCAACAGTAAGGTCAACCTTATTCCCGAATTCTTCGCTTAAACTGCCTAAAAGTGCTTTATCGGCAACGTCAAGCGCAACTACGGTCGCGTTTTGCTTATCAATACTGTCGGTCGGGTTTACAAAATATGAATACTTTGACGGTATTACGTCAGGACATATTACCGCCGCCATTTTGCCTATTTCTTTAAGTCCGTAATAAAGAGCATAGGCAGAACCTAAAGTATCACCATCGGGAGACGAGTGTGTAAGTATAACGAAATTATCGTGTTTTTTCAAAAATTTTGCGGTTTTGCGAAGACTTATCGCCTTACATACACCATTGTTTTCTTTTCTCATCTGAAAAAACATACCCCTTTAAAAAGAATCAATTATACGGGAAATATTTGCGCTGTTTTCTATGGAATTATCGGCAATAAAGGTAAGTTCGGGCACTTTGCGGAGTTTAAGACGGTGACCGAGTTCACGTCTTATATATCCGCTCGCACTCTTATTAAGCGCCTTTACCGATTCTTCGGTAGCACTTTTTCCTTCTATTGCGCTTACGTAAACCTTTGCATAGGACATATCACCCGAAACGTCAAGTTTAACAATGCTTAACAGTTTGCTTACCCTCGGGTCTTTTACCTCTCTTAACAGTTCCGAAAGTGCGAGTTTTATATCCGATGTTACACGATTTATCTTATATCCTGCCATCAGTCACGATACTCCTCCATAATAAACGCTTCAAGAACGTCGCCCTCTTTAATATCGGCAAATTTTTCAAGACCTATACCGCATTCGTAACCTTGAGCAACCTCTTTAACATCGTCTTTAAATCTGCGCAAAGATGCTATTTCGTCTTCACTGATTACAATACCGTCACGTACAACGCGTATCTGACACGCTCTTGTTACCTTACCGTCTGTAATATAGCAACCTGCTATCGTACCTACGTTTGAAATCTTATAGGTATTACGTACCTCGGCGGTACCGAGAATATTCTCACGGTATTTCGGAGCGAGCATACCTTTCATTGCGGCTTCAATTTCCTCGATGCAGTCATAAATTACGCGGTAAAGACGGATATCGGTACCGTCTCTCTCGGCGGTTTCTTTTGCTACCGCATCGGGACGTACATTAAATCCTACTATAATGGCGCCCGAGGTCTGTGCAAGCATAACGTCCGACTCGTTTACTGCGCCTACACCGCCGTGGATAACACTTACCTTTACCTCTTCGTTCGAAAGTTTTTCAAGACTTTCTTTTACTGCTTCAACACTACCCTGAACGTCTGCCTTAACAATAACATTAAGAGTTTTGAGTTCGCCCTCACTGAGTTGTGAGAACAAATTATCAAGGGTAACCTTTTCTTTTGCGTTGAATATATCGTTTTTGATTTTTTCTTTACGTTGCTCAACAAGTTCGCGGGCAAGTCTTTCATCAGAAACAGCATCAAAACCGTCACCTGCGGAGGGAGTTTCGGTAAGTCCCGTTATCTCAACCGGCACAGACGGTCCCGCGGTTTTAACCGCTTTGCCGTTTTCGTCTACCATAACGCGCACTCTGCCTACGGTAGTGCCCGCAACGATTATATCACCCGAATTAAGCGTACCGTTTTGTACCAAAAGTGTGGCAACAGGGCCTCTGCCTTTATCAAGACGTGCCTCGATTACTACACCCTTTGCCTTACGGTCGGGGTTGGCTTTAAGTTCAAGCATTTCGGCAACAAGCAGTATGTTTTCGAGAAGATTATCAATACCGTCGTGTGTTTTTGCCGAAACGGGAACACATATAACGTCACCGCCCCATTCTTCAGGTACCAAAGAATGTTCAGTAAGTTGCTGTTTGATACGGTCGGGATTTGCTTCCGGCTTATCCATTTTATTTATCGCAACTATTATCTGTACGTTTGCCGCTTTCGCGTGGTTTATTGCTTCTATGGTTTGCGGCATTATACCGTCATCCGCGGCAACTACGAGCACTGCTATATCGGTAGCCATAGCACCTCTTTGGCGCATTGCGGTAAATGCGGCGTGTCCCGGTGTATCAAGGAATGTTATATCCTTGCCCTTACAATTTACTCTGTAAGCGCCTATATGCTGGGTTATACCGCCTGCCTCGGTATCGGTAACGGCGGTATTGCGGATAGCATCAAGCAAAGAGGTTTTTCCGTGGTCAACGTGGCCCATAACTACTACTACGGGGCTTCTCGGCTTTAAGTCTTCCGCGTTATCCTCGGTTACGTCCATTATCTTTTCTTCAATGGTAACAACCTTTGCATGCTCTATTTTAGCACCGAGTTCGGTAACTACTATCTCGGCGGTATCGTAATCTATAACCTGATTTACAGATGCCATCATACCGAGTTTCATAAGAGTTTTTATTACCTCTGCGGCGGTCTTTTTAAGAGCGGCGGCAAGTTCGCCTACCGTAATTTCGTCCGCAACGGTAACGGTTATCGGTGTTTTCTTTATTCTTTCAAGTTGCATCCGGCGCAGTTTATCTGCCTCGGTTTCGCGTTTTGCGCCCTTAGGTCTGCGGTAATCCTGCGACTTCTGCTTGATTTTCTGCTTATTGCTGAAATTATCCCTCATAGTATTGGCAGGTGCGATACTTTCGTACTTCTCGTTGTATTTATCTATGTTAACGTTAGATGTACGGGTATCAAAGTGCCTTAACTGTGCAGGGCCTCTGTTAGGCGCCTCGCCCGGCTTTTTCTCTTTTTTGTAAGGTGCTACAAGCGGTCCGTCATACACTTCTTTAACCTCTCTAACTTCCTTAACCTCTTTTGCAACCTTTTCCGCCTTTTTGGGTGTTTCTTTCTTTGCGGCGGGCTCTTTGTTTACCGCGGGTTGCTCTTTCTTAACCTCCGCCTTTTGCGGCTTTTCGGTCTTGACTTCTTTCTTTTCGGCTTTCTTTTCATCCTGCGGTTTTTCCGCCGCCTTTTTCTCTGCCTCGGCAGCCGCCTTTAACTGTTCAAGTATAGCCATTTGCTCGGCAAGTTTCTTATCCTTTGCATCCTGCTTTTCTTTGGCGGCTTTGGCACGTGCCTCCTCGCCCATAGAAAAATAGTCTTTAAAACTCTTTACACTGTTTTTCTTGGTAAGAGCATTAAAAAGCATACCTATCTCATTTTCGTTAAGCGATGCTCCGGACTTTTTATCCTCACCCGTAATTTCCAAAACTATGGCGGAAATTTCTTTTGATGCCATACCGAAATCTTTGGCAATATCACTTATTTTATATTTATTCGTCATTAAGCGTTTCCTCCTAATCCAATAATTGCATCTGCAAACGAGTTATCGTTCACACTCACCGTTGCGCAGACGCGTCCTACCGCTTTGGTAAGTTCTTCGGTATCAAATAAATCGGAAAATAAAACCTTTGTTTTATGCTTTTTTGCATAAAAGCTTATCTCTTTTTTGCTTTTTTCCGATACGTCGCTCGATACTATAATCAAAAACGACTTTTTTGATTTAAGACTTAAAAGTGTTTTATCAAATCCGTATGAAAGTTTACCTGCTTTTGAGGCAAAACCCAATAGGGTTAAAATTTTATCCTTCAAAGGTATTTAGCCCCTTTTCTATTTCATCGTAGACCGCACTGTCCACAGTTGTATCAAGTGCCCTATTTAACGCACCGGTCTTTTTTATTCTTTCAAAGCACGCTTTTTCTTTACAAATATACGCGCCTCTGCCGTTTTGCTTGCCGGTAATGTCAACCGTAACCTTACCGTCACTGCTTCTTACAACTCTTATAAGGTCGCGTTTATCAAACATCTTACGGCAACCGATACACATTCTTTGCGGTATTTTTTTATCTTTCAATACGGTCTATCCTCTCTATTCTCCGAAAAATCCGCTTTCGGGGTGAATATCTATTTTCCAACCGGTAAGTTTAGCGGCAAGACGGACGTTCTGTCCGCGGTTGCCTATGGCAAGTGATAACTGCGACTCGGGAACGCTTACCTTGCAAACTTTCGGCTCTGTACTCTCTATTTCTACCGATACTACCTTTGCGGGAGAAAGTGACTCGCTTATAAATGCAACGGGGTCTTCGCTGTACTTAACTATATCTATCTTCTCACCTGCAAGTTCTTCAACTATCTTATTTACTCTTGCCCCTTTAGGACCTATGCAAGCACCTATCGCATCTATCTCGGAATTTTCCGACCATACCGCAATTTTAGTTCTTGACCCTGCCTGACGGGATATTGCTTTAATCTCGATAGTGCCGTCAAAAATTTCGGGTACTTCGGTTTCAAACAAACGCTTTACAAGTCCCGGATGGGTACGTGAAAGCATAATACGGGGACCTCTTTCGGTTTCCTTAACGTCTACAACGTAAACTTTAATATGGTCGCCCTCTTTGAGTATTTCATCGGGTACCTGCTCAAGTTTAGGCAAAGTTGCTTCGTTCTTGCCTATTGTGAGTATGGCGTTGCCGGTAACATTGTCAACACGCTCAACTACTGCCGTAACAAGTTCACGGTTATGACTTTGAAACTCTGCGAGTGCCTGACCGCGCTCGGCTTCTCTTACATCTTGTCTGAAATTGTTTTTGGAATTCTGTGCTACTATTCTGCCGAATTTCTTGGGGTCAAGTTTAATGTCTATAAATCCGTTTGCTACCGACTTTGCATCAATAGCTGCCGCATCCTCTTTTGAAATCTGCGTAAACGGGTCTTCTACCTCGTCTACAATTTCTTTTCTTGCGGTTACGGTAAATACCTCTTTTTCGGTATCAATGTTGCAGGAAACTATATCGTTTCCGCCGTAATCTTTTCTTGCAGCTACAACTATTGCCTCACTTATTTTCTCGGCGATAAACTCTTTGGGTATGCCTCTTTCCTGCTCCATAAGGTTAAGCGCCTCAAAAAACTCCTTGTTGTCCTTTTTTTCCTTTGCTGTCATTCTTGCCATTTTACAAGTTACCTCCAAATATATTAAAAATCTATAATATTTGCCTTTGCTATGTCTTTAAGAGAAACGTTTATTTCGCTGTCCTCAAAACTAAGTGTAAGCACACCGTTTGAAAACTTACTTAAATTGCCCGAAAATTCTTTTTTTCCGTCTTGTGACTTGAAAAGTTTTATTCTGACCGATTTACCTACGGCGAAAGCAAAATGTTCTTGCCGTACAAGTTCTCTGTCAAGCCCCGCGGAACAAACCTCGAGATAATAAGATTTATCAATCGGGTCGGCTTTGTCTATTATCGGGTCAATGGCATGGGAAACGGCGGTACATTCATCTATACCTATACCGTTTTCACTGTCTATAAAAACCCGAAGATAGTAAGACGCGCCCTCTTTTAAAAACCTTACGTCCCACAAATTAACGCCTTCGTTTTCAACCGTCGGCTTAATTAGATCGTAAACCTTTTGGGCCACCGTTGCCATAAAACATTCCTCCAAAACAAAAGTGAGCGGGATAACCCACTCACCTTTCTTGCATACTATATTGTTATTATACCACTAAATTTATAAAAATCAAGTGTTTTTTATATTATTCTTCCTCATTGCCTTCATAACTGTTGATATAAATACGTATTGCCGACTCGGTATTGAGTTTTGTACCGTGTTTCGGATCCTGACCGACTACCGTGCCCGGCTTTGAATCAACGTCATATTTCTCGACTATTTCTATATTTTCATATAAAAATCCTTGCTTAAGCAGTTCCACAAGCGCTTCGGATTTTTGAAGCCCCATAACATCGGGTACGGAAACTTCAAGTTGACCTAAACTTATAACAACCTCTATTTTTGCACCGTAATCGAGTTGAGAGCCGGCTTCGGCAGACTGCCAACAAATAGCACCTTTAGGTTGAGCAGAAAACTCTTTGCCCTTGATTACTACGTCAAAATGCTTAAACTCGGGTGTTTCCGAAACCTGAGAATAGAAATTGCCGAGCATATCGGGAACGGTGTATTTTATTGAGCTATCGACATTCGGGTCAACGTCACCAATCGAAACACCGCTCGAAGCGGAAACTATATCCGAATTTATACCTTCGTTTTCGTTCTTGCCCTTAAAGTTAAACGGGTCAAAAACAAGAATTATAACCGCAAAAATAATTATGAAAACACCTATGGTGCAGGCCGCCGATATAGCCGCGTATTTTGCGGAAGACATAGTCTTTTTCGGTTCTTTGCCGCCCTTTGCGTTTGCCTGAGGTTTATCCTGCGGTTTTGGTGCTGACTTTTTGATTTCGCCGTAAACAAGTTCGTTGCGGAAATTTTCAACCGTTAAGGTACGGTTTTCGGGATTTACCTGCAAACTGTTTGCAAGGGCTACCAAAACAGGTCTTGGCAGTTCGTCCGCAAAAGTTGCCGGTATAGAAAGACCGTCATTCTTAATCCTTTCGTCCGCCGGAGGAGGAACGGTGCCTATAAGCACCCTGAATAGTGTAGCGCCGATACCGTAAACATCGGTATGGGCACCGACTGCCATATCCTTTACACCGTACTGCTCAATGGCGGCATAACCGCTGTACAGTCCCGAAGGTGTTTCGCCGTCCGCCCTGCGAACTCTCTTTATACAAATACCGTCAAGCCGTAACTTGCCGTCACGTCCTACCATAATGCTTTCGGGACTTATTCCGCCATGGATTATACCCATTTCGTTAAGCCCTATAATACCGTCAATAAGCGGTAAAAAAAGCGGACGTGCCTGTTCCCATTTAAGACTGCCGCCGTTTCTTTCCAAAAAGTCTTTTAAAGTAATGCTCGATATTTCGGGCTTAACCGCATAGGCGGTACCGTTTTCCTCAAAAGCCGCGTTTACGGGCATAATTGCACCGTACTCACAACCGATAAGAGAACGGTTTATATCCAAAAATTCCAAAAGCCCCTCGTTGAAAATATATTCCGCACCGAGTGCCATTGCAACGCTCTTATCGGGGTTGCGAACGGCGGCACCCGCAGGATAGTATTCTCTGATAACAACGGGAACGTTTTCCGCATTATCCCAACCGGTATAGGTTATTCCCTCAATGTTTGTGCCGGTTACTCTGCCTACCATATATCTGTCACTAATCCAGAATTTTGCGGGCAATGCATCGCTCGGGTTTCTTGTGGCTTGGTCGTATCCGCAAAGCGGACATACCTTTTCGCCACCATTGTCATTCATACAATTAATACAAAGTCTGTCGGTATTAAACATAAATTACCTCCGAGATTTTTATTATTTCCATACAGTATTCCACAAATGTCAAATTTCGGCAAGCTTTTGCGGTTTTACGGATACGGGAATTACTTTTTTGAAAACGCAGGTGTGGCGGTCAGTGACTACTTTATCTTCGTGGAGCGAGCCGAAATACCAACGTTTAAAGGTGCACGAACGGCCTATTTCTTCAAGATAACCGTTGAGTTTATTCACGCGGTCGGTATTGCCTATTCTTAAAAGCATTGCGCTTTTTACCAAAGAGGGCGGCTCGTGGGTTATGATAAAATCAACGTTGCAGCCGGTTTCATCGAGCATTCTTGCACCGTCCGCCATTTCTTCGGGAGTCGGCTCTTCTTCGCGCCACCAAAGTCCGTTATCAACGCGCATATCTCTATCGGTACTCTCTCCGCCGCCGAACGTGAAAAACTTTTGACCGTCTATATAAAAGACCTGACCTCTCATAAGGTGCAGTAAATTTCCTTTTATTCGGTGTACCATACCGCCCTGCCATACGGTAGTGCGACAGGAATTTATATAGTCAAGATTATCGTGAGTACCCTCTACAAAAGCAGTTACGAATTTACGTGTAGCAAGAAAGTTTATCACCTGCTTTTCGGTTTTTGAACCGTCGAATATAAAACCGAAATCTCCGCAAACTATTAAAACGTCACCCTTTTTAAGTTTGCGGAATTCCTTATCGTAAAGCCGGTCAAGGCAACCGTGCATATCACCCGTTACGTATACCAAAAATCTCACCACACAAAAAAGAAAATTTTGTCTTTAAATTTCAGAAAATATATTGTATAATGATTGTATCACAAGTAAAAATGCTTGCTTGCAAGAGCATTTTTGCGCCGTGATTCAATAGGCAGAAAAATTGAAGATTTGTCGCACGAAGTGCGAAATCCTTGATATTAGGGGATTTCTGCATGTATTATATCACACATCAAGGAAGATTTCTATGAAAAAAAAGTTTTTTTCTGTTTTTATAAGTATTATTCTGATTTTTTGTATTACAACACCCGCGTTTGCTTATGAGCCGTCCGGCTTTGAGGTGAACGCGAAAAGCGCATTACTCGTATCGCTTGATACGGGAGAAAAATTCTACTCCAAAAACGAAAATGCACGCGTATATCCTGCCTCTATTACTAAAATAATGACCGTAACACTTATGCTTGAAAGTGAAAAGTACAGTCCCGAAAAAAAGGTTAGAATGAATAAAGAGGTCTACAACCTCATAGAAGGTACGGGCAGTGCGGTATCGGGGCTTAAAATCGGTGAGGAAATCACCTATCTTGATTTGGTATATTTCGTGCTTATGGCATCTTACGGTGACTGCGCATACCTTATATCGCTCGAATTCGGAGGAACGGTTGAAAATTTCGTTGATATGATGAACGAAAAAGCGAAAGCATTAGGTCTTAAGCACACCCACTATGCAAACCCCGTAGGTTTGCACGACGAACTAAACTACACTACCGCCTCAGACACTTATAAGCTCGCCCTTTATGCACTTAAAAATGAGACCTTTAAAACCGTGTGCGAATCGTCAAAATATTCGGTGCCTGCTACAAATATGTCAAGAAAACGTACTATTTCCACAACCAACTTTTTGCAGGATCAAATCACCAACTACTATTATATCTATGCAAAAGGTGTTAAGACGGGGTTTACCGACGAAGCGGGCAGATGTCTTGTAAGCACCGCAAGTTACAACGGTTACAATTATATGTGTCTTTTGTTCGGGTGCGAAAACTCGGTGCCGAGGCACGAATTTGTTGACAGCAGGAATTTATACCGTTGGGTATTTAACAATTTCTCTTACAAAGAGGTAGCCAACACCGAAAATCCCGTAACCGAAATAAACGTGGAATTATCTTTCAATCGGTCAACTCTGCCGCTTTATGTTGAAAACGGTTTTGTTTCGATATTGCCTAACAATGCGGACGAATCTACCATTAAGATAATACCGAATATTAAAGAAAAGTCGGTTGATGCGCCAATTAAAAAGGGGCAGAAAATAGGCACCGCACAAATAGTATATGCAGAAAAAGTTATAGGCACCGTTAATTTGGTGGCGGGCGATAATGTTAAGAAAAGCAATATACTTTTGGTGTGGAGATTTATAAAACGGGTACTTACCTCCACCTACGTCAAGGTGCTTTTGTGCATCGCAATAATTGTTATTATACTTTTTGTTTTGGCGGTAATCCGAATGAACAAAGGAAGAACAAGAAAACGAAAAGTTAAATATATTCCGTACAGTAAGGAGAACAGAAAATGAGAAAGATTAAATTTACGGCATTATTTCTTTGCATTATGCTTTTAGCGACTGCGCTTTGCGGTTGCGGCAAAGAAGCAAAGCCCGAGGACACAACCACTACTTCAAAGAATTCCGTAGGTATTCATCATGCGGTAATAACGGTTAAGGATTACGGTGTTATCAAGGTAGAACTTGACGGCAATACCGCACCTATAACCGTTCAGAACTTTTTAGACCTCGCGAAATCCAAGTTTTATGACGGCCTTACCTTCCACCGCATTATGTCCGGCTTTATGATTCAGGGCGGCGACCCTGAGGGCAACGGTACCGGCGGCAGTGATAAAAACATAGTGGGTGAATTTTACGCGAACGGATTTGAAAATCCGATTTCACACAAGCGCGGTGTTATTTCAATGGCAAGAGCAACACCCTATAACAGCGCATCTTCACAGTTCTTTATTATGCATAAGGACAATGCAACGCTTGACGGTATGTATGCCGCTTTCGGTCACGTTACCGAGGGTATTGAGGTTGTAGACAAAATTGCCGAAAGTGTACCTGTTACCGATGACAACGGCACAGTTTTAAAAGAAAATCAACCTATTATTGAATCAATAGTTATTACGGATTAAAAAAAGAAGAAAATAAAAAATCGGTATGCAGTTGCATACCGATTTATTTTTTTACATTGATGTTTCTCTTGCAACGGTAAGTTTATCAAAGGCGATTTCTTTTTTCATTTCAAGTGCATCGTTGATATCAAAATCAACTATCTTACTGCCCTTGTAAGAAACTACCCTGTTACCTATGCCTTTATAAAGCAGATGTACCGCCGCATTACCCATTTGGGTTGCTCTTACTCTGTCAAGTACGGTGGGATTGCCGCCGCGCTGAACGTGGCCTAATATAGTAGCGCGGGTATCAATACCTGTTTTATCCATAATTTCTTTTGCAAGTCCTTCAACGTTTCCTACACCTTCGGCAACAACTATAATAAAATGCTGTTTGCCGTTTGCTTTGGCTTCGAGAATACGGGATATAACCTCGTCCGCATTGCTTTCGATTTCGGGTATTAAAATATCGGTAGCGCCTACTGCTATACCAACATTTTCCGCGATATAGCCCGCGTGTCTGCCCATAACCTCGATTACACTGCAACGGTCGTGCGACTGTGCGGTATCGCGGATACGGTCTATCATTTCAAGAGCGGTATTCATTGCGGTATCGTAACCTATTGTATAATCGGAGGAAGAAATATCGTTATCTATTGTACCGGGTATTCCTACGCAGGGTATACCTCTGTTTGAAAGTTCCCTTGCACCTCTGAAAGAGCCGTCACCGCCGATTACGGCAATGCCCTCTATACCGAATTTTTTGCAGTTTTCAATAGCCGCCGCTATACCTTCACTGGTCTTAAAGCGACCGCTTCTTGCGGTGTAAAGCATTGTGCCGCCGCGGTTGATTATATCTGCAACACTTCTTGCATCAAGGTCGATTATCTCCCCGTCAATAAGACCGCTGTATCCTCTTTTTATACCCTTTACGTTCATACCGAGCGATATTGCAGTTCTTACCACCGCACGAATTGCGGCGTTCATACCGGGGGCGTCACCGCCGCTTGTAAGTACTCCTATAGTTTTCATAATATTACCATCTCCAAAACATATCAAATAGCATTATATAGCAATAATTGCAATTTATCAACAAAAATTTATTTTTTGTACTTTACACAACTGTCCCCGAGTATTGTTTTGAGTTCGCAAATCGCCGTATCGGAGCCGTCAAATTTAAGGTTTTCTTTTACCTCGTAGGTTTTGTTATTATCGGTACAGTATATTATAACCTTATTTTTACCGTGATATTTTCTTAAAACTTCAAAGGCGTTTTTAATCTTTTGCGTGTTCATATTCTCGCATTTAAGGTAGAGTGTGCCAACCGCAATTTTTGCCGCAACCTTATTGGCATTTTCGGGTAAAAGACTCACACTGTCGCAGATAATCTCTGTATCACGGTCTTCCCGCTCGCTTAGTTTACCGCTTAAAATCACCGTATTGCCCGATGTGATTATCTCACGGTATTTTGCATAGGCACCCGAAAATACAGTTACGGGTATTTTGCCCGTCATATCCTCAAAATTTGCCGATACTATTATATTTTTGTTTTTCATCTGACGGGCGTGAACGTTATCGAAAAGTCCCACTATGCTTACACGTTTACCGTCACTGTAAGCGCTTGATTTGATATCGGATATCTTTGTATATCTGCCGTTTTCGATAAAGCCGACATAATTTTCAAGCGGATGCCCCGAAAGATAAAGCCCCGTTGCTTCTTTTTCAAACATAAGCAACTGCAAATACGGCATTTCTTCGGTATCTTCAAGCACCGGCTCGTCCGAAAAAGTATCGTTCCCGAATAAATCCATTTGATTTTCCGCGCCCGTTCTGCGCTTTTGCTCTAAAAGTTCAAGCACTAAATCGGTATTGTAAATCATTTTTCTGCGGTTATCGCAAAGGCAGTCAAGCGCACCGCTTTTTATAAGTCCCTCTATTGCTCTGCGGTTTAAATCCTTACCGTAATTGCGCTTGCAAAAATCGTAAAACGACAAGTATTTACCGCCCTTTTCGCGCTCTTCCACAAGTTTTGAAATAAGTCCCGTGCCTAAATTTCTTATGGCAAGCAGACCAAAACGTATACCGTTTTCACAAGCAATAAAATCGGCAACACTTTCGTTTACATCGGGCTTTAATATCTGTATGCCGAGCCGCTTACATTCATCGGTGTACTGCATTATTTTATCGGTGCTTTCAAGAACACTCGTAAGAAGCGATGCCATATATTCTTTCTTGTAATGACATTTAAGATATGCCGTAGTATATGCTACTACCGCATACGCCGCGGCATGCGATTTATTAAAAGCATAAGAACTGAAAGCCGACATTTCGTCAAATATCTTCTTTGCCGTTTCCTCGCTTACTCCTCTGTTTATTGCACCCTCGCAGATAATATTACCGTTTTTATCCTTTTCACCGTAAATAAAGGCATTTCGCTCTTTTGCCATAACGTCTTTTTTCTTTTTTGCCATGTCACGCCTTACTATATCCGCTCTGCCGAGCGAATATCCCGCAAGACTTCTGAATATCTGCATAACCTGTTCCTGATAAACTATACAGCCGTAGGTTACGTTTAAAATCGGTTCTAACAAAGGTGTATCGTATTTTATTTCACTTTCATTGTGACGGTTTTTTATATAGCGCGGTATTGAGTCCATAGGGCCAGGACGGTAAAGTGAAATAATTGCTATAAGGTCCTCTATATTCTCGGGGCCGAACTTTTTAAGCACACTTTTCATACCTGCCGACTCAAATTGGAATACACCTTCACTTAAGCCCTCCGACATCATTTTAAGGGTCTTTTTATCGTTCATAGGTATATTTTCCGCCGAAAATTCGGGGTTTTGCTTTTGTATTGCTTTTTCGGTGTCCGCAATAACGGTAAGGTTGCGAAGACCTAAAAAGTCCATTTTTAAAAGTCCCAATTCGTCAAGCGCGGTCATAGTGTACTGTGTCACAACCGCTTCATCGTTAAGTGCAAGCGGTACGTAATCGCTTACCGCTCTATCCGAAATAACCACACCTGCAGCGTGGGTAGAAGCATGTCTTGGCATTCCCTCAACCTTTATTGCGGTATCAATAAGCGACTTTATCTGTTCGTCACCATCGTAAAGGTTTTTAAGTTCCGCTGAACTATTAAGCGCACTTTCTATTGTAACACCTATTCCCTGCGGTATGAGTTTTGCGGTTTTATCGCATACGTTATAGGGAATATCCATAGCGCGACCTACGTCTCTTACTGCGGCGCGTGCCGCCATAGTGCCGAAAGTTACTATCTGCGCTACGCGGTCCTCTCCGTATTTCTCTATGACGTAATCTATTACCTTTTGTCTGTTAACGTAGCAAAAATCGATATCAAAATCGGGCATAGAAACCCTTTCGGGATTAAGAAACCGCTCGAAAATGAGTCCGTATTTAATAGGGTCTATGCCCGTAATGCCTATGCAGTATGCCGCTATACTGCCTGCTCCCGAGCCCCTGCCCGGACCTACGGGTATACCGTGCGTTTTGGCATAATTTACGAAATCCCAGACTATAAGATAGTAGTCTACATACCCCATCTTATTTATTACCGAGAGTTCGTAATTAAGCCGATTTTGAGCTTCTTTGTTATCCTTGCCGTATTTTTTGTAAAGCCCCTCAAAGCACTTTTGTTTAAAATACTCAAAATGGTCAATTCCGCCGGTATCAAAGTACGGCAGTTTTATTTTGCCGAACTCAAAATCCACGTTACACCGCTCGGCAATTTTTACGGTGTTTTCTATCGCAGAGGGCGCATAATCAAATAACGCCGCCATTTCCTCGCCCGTTTTAAGATAAAATTCTTTAGTTTTAAATTCAAGCGAGTTTTCTTCGTTTATTTTACTGCCCGTTTGCACACATAGGAGGACTTTATGCATAAAACTGTCCTCTTTTTCTATATAGTGCACGTCATTTGTAGCGACAAGCGGTATACCCGCTTTTTTTGAAAGCGCCAAAATCTGCGGGTTTATTTGCTTTTGTTCGCTTATAAAGTGGTCTTGCAGTTCAAGAAAATAATTGTTTTCGCCAAAAGTGTTTTTATACCAAAGAGCCGTTTCGTAAGCAGTTTCGATATCGCCTTTTAAAAGCGCTTTGGGTATCTCGCCCGCAAGGCAGGCGGAAAGCGCTATTATGCCCTCGTGATATTCTGAAAGCAGTTGCCTGTCCACCCTCGGTTTTGAATAAAAGCCCTCGGTAAAGCCGAGAGATACCAATTTTATTAAATTTTCATAGCCCTTATTATTTTCGCAAAGTAAAACAAGGTGCGAATATTCGCTGTCAAGCCCCTTTTGTTTATCAAAACGGCTTCTCGGCGCTACGTATACTTCGCAACCGATTATCGGCTTTATGCCTTTGCTTTTTGCCTCTTTGTAAAACTCTATCGCACCGTACATAACACCGTGGTCGGTAATGGCAACCGCCGACTGTCCGATATCTTTTACCTTATCTATAAGTTTGTTTATACGGCAACAACCGTCAAGCAAACTGTACTGCGTATGTAAGTGCAAATGAACAAAATCCATTGCCGTATAACTCTCCTTTTATGATTTTCTCTTTTTGATTTCTTCGGCTATATCCGTTATCCTTTTAAAGCGGTGAGAAAGTCCCGATACACTTATCGGCTCACTGCTCTTTTTTGATAATTCTTTAAGTGATATTTCGGGGTACTGTGTTCTTAAATTTGCCGCCTCGATAAGTTCTTCGGGCAAACTTAAAAATATATCGTTTTCTTTTAAATATTCTATCGCTTTGCGCTGTTTTATAGACGCTTCAACGGTTTTGTTTATGTTTGCACTGTCACAGTTAAGCGCACGGTTGGTGTTGTTTTTGACACTCTTTATAATCGAGGTTTCTATAAGTTGCAAACTCCTTGCCGATGCACCGATAATTGCCAAGAGATTTACAATCATTTCGTTGCGCTTGATATAGAGCAAATACCCGCTTTGCCGCTTTGAGATATGCGCATCTATATAGTATTCTTTAAGCAGTCCGCAAAACTCCTCGGCAAGTTTCTTTTCTTTAATCGGGAAATCCACCCTGTAATCTTTATCGGGGTCGGTTATATGACCGCAGGCAAGAAAAGCGCCTCTTACAAAACTCTTTGCACAACACTCTTTTATAAAACTTTCGGAGTTGATTTTGCCCTCAAATATACCGAAATCCACCGATGCCAAAATTTTAAGACGGTCTGCTTCGCTTACTACACTTGCGACATAGGTTGTCCTTTTGCCGCCGCCTTTTTTAACGGTCACGTCGGCTCCGTAAACCTCAAAGAGCAAACTTTTATAAAGATTTGCCGTCTGCTCATTCTCGGTTTGCATAACTATCTTCTTTATTGAAAAAGACCGACTAAACAACAAAAAGCCGTATATAAGCGACTGCTTGCAGCAATAGGACGGTCTTAAATTCACGAGTTCGTTTTTAATGTCGGTATTAAACGACAAATTACTTCACTCCCTTATGTATATCTCTGTGTATCGTGTTTGCGACATATCCTTTCTTTTTAAGGTGGTCGCACAAAAGTTCCGCAAACGTAACCGAACGGTGATTTCCGCCTGTGCAACCGAAAGATATTACGAGTTGACTTTTGCCCTCACTTATATAAAGCGGCAGCGCAAAATCTATAAAATCAATTACTTTTTGAGCAAAAACCTTACTTTGTTCAAAACTTAAAACGTAATCGCTGACATCTTTGTCAAGTCCCGTTTTCGGTCTTAATTCGTCAATATAAAAGGGGTTTGGTAAACACCGTACGTCAAATATTATATCGGCATCAAAGTCACTGCCGTACTTAAAACCGAACGATTTGCACTGTATATTGAGCATACCGTTGTTGTTTTCAAGAAAAATACCCGAAAGTTGACTCTTTAACTGACTGCTCGATATAAGACTTGTATCAAGTGTATAATCCGCCATTTCGTATATTTTTGAAAGCAGTTTCCTCTCCTCTTTAACCGCAGAGGAAAGCGAAATAGCGAGGCGGTCACAAAGAGGATGTTTACGGCGGTTTTCTTTAAAACGGCTTATAAGCACCGAATCGGTTGCATCAAGAAACAAAATCTTATACTGAACATTATTCGCTTTCAGATTTGAAAGCACTTCGGAAATTTCGTCAAACATATCTCCGCCGCGCGCATCGGTTACTATTGCCATTTTGTTAAGTTCCGTACTGCCGCGTTTGGAAAGTTCCACGAAAGACGGTATTATTGCAGGAGGTATATTGTCAACACAGT